>JAAYGG010000107.1 GCA_012727895.1 Bacillota bacterium | reverse complement strand
GATGAGGACGGCAACCCGATCGTGCCGATCATTGAAGGCAGGATCAATATCAGCTTTCCCCCGGATATCTACTCGGTCTGTGGGAACACCGTTTTGGACCTCAATGGTTTACGCTTTGAAAAGCCCGGGCGCTACCGTATTGATCTGGCAGTAGACAACCGGCTCGAAAGTTCCCTCCCCCTCACCGTGCACAGTGTCGCGGCGAAGAATTGACCGGCGTGCTTCACGGGGGAAAACTGGACGGCAGACACAAAAAATGCCCGCCCGTATAAAACGGGCGGGCATTTTTGCTTAGGGGCTATCTCACCCCATTAGGGGTTCTGGAAGCTCCACTGCTGGTTCTCGCCGCCCCAGTAGGAGTAAATCTGGACATTGGCGCCGTCGCCGGTTCCGCCCGCGTCAAGAGCTTTCCCGCTCTGACGGCCGACGATCCGGTAGTAACCGCTGCCAACGCTCTCGACTCTCCACTGCTGGTTCTGGCCGCCCCAGTAGGAGTAGATCTGGACATTGGCACCGTCGGAGGAGGACTGGTTCGCTACATCCAGCACCTTGCCGCTCTGACGGCCTTCGATCCGGTAGTAGCCGCTGCCGACATCCATCAAACGCCACTGCTGGTTCTGTCCACCATGGTAGGCATAAATCTGGACATTGGCGCCGTCGCCGCTGCCACCGGCATCCAGGGCTTTCCCGCTCTGGCGGTTAATAATCCGGTACCAGGTGTTGGTTGAGGGCGATGTTCCACCGCCGCCACCGCCACCGCCGCCACCAGGCGGAGGAGTGGTGCCGCCGCCGCCACCGCCGCCACCGCCGCCGCTGCCGCCATCCCAGACGGTGACGTTGGCATAGCCGCTGCTCTGGTAGCCTTCGACCGCCATAATCTGGTAGTCATGGCTGCCCAGCCGCAAGCCCCTGCTGGCCCACGCATTAGCATGGTTGGCAAAGGTAACGGTGGCGTTGCTCCCGGTCGATCTCTTCGATGTCCGGACGCTCCAGTACTGATCGAAGGTTCTGGTCCCTTCGATGGACGGCTGGTTGTAACGGGTGGTCTTGTAGATGTCGTAGGTGCCGCCGTCACTGTTGACGGTACCCATCGAGGATGCTCCAGGCGGACGCCAGTTGCCCCAGCTGTCGACGATATAGTACTCGACCAGCGGGTTTCTGGTCCAACCATAGACACACAGATAGCCGTTGCCGGAGGGCGAGAAAGCACCAGCATTATAACCGATTACCCGGTTTGAAGAACCGGTGCTCCAGCCTTTACCACCGACGAAGTTTCCACAGTTGCTCCAGGAAACGCTGAAATTACCGCCATCCCCCAGCGTGAAGCTTACTGAGCCACCGCCGTCGGTCCAGAACGAATAAAAGTAACCGCCATGGCTACCAGTCTGCGAGGAGTATAAGGTCTGGCCAAATACCGTCGAGATAAAGATGGCAGCCAAACAAACCGTAATGGCAAAAAACCCTAATCTTTTCTTCACGTGGTTTCGCTGCTCCTTTCAAATAAGCTCATTAACCCAATCCGACATTCCGACATAAGGAAGATTTACGCCACTCTAACGCCGGCCCCATCCCTCCTTCCTTCTCTGTAGATTAGCGCGTGCATGGCGCTCAGTCGTGAGTCAATGTGCTGTCCGGTCCGCGCATCTTATTGGGCAATGCGGGACGGGCCGCGAGAGATGACCTTCTTCTGATATGTACTGGTTCTTTCCTGCTTATACTCTCATGGCTTTTTATACTTATGTCTTTTCGTTTGCCTTTATAACCAATTTTTCCCTGAACGTGCAATTTCCTAACAAACCAAAATATAATATATTCTTTGTCCGGTGTCAAGGAAAAAAAACCCAAATAGCTGCTGAAATGTAAAAAAAATAGCCGGTAGGCCGGCTTTTATCCTTTATCTTTTTTTTTACTCTGTCTCCAGGCGCCGGGTGTGTACCCCGTTGACCAACACCTCCACCCAGCCCCTGCCGATCAGGAGGATCTTCTCCCCCATCACCTCGTCCCCCTCCCGCACCAGCCAGCTCTGGTTGGGGTCAGCGGCCGATTCCACTATGGCCAGGGATTCCTTCCCCAGCAAGGTGCCGCGGAGCACCAGGCCGGAACGGCGCAGGTCTGTCCTTTCCAATTCCACGCTGCCGGGGAAAAAGGGGTTGAAATAGACGCCGGCCAGATCTGCCCTCTCCAGCAGGCTCGGGGAGGGCAGGCCCTCCCGGCCGGCGGTGATTCTTTCCCTGCCGGCCGCAGGGAGAGTAAGCGGCTGCCGCCATTGGTTGTAGCTATAAACAAAGAAACCGCCGGCCGCCAGGGACAAGCCCAGGGCGACAGGTAGCAACCATTTCTCCCGCATCATTCCATCCCCTCTCCTCTGGTGAGCGTGGTCAGGGTAATCTGGTAAGAAAGCCACCCGCTGCGGGGTTCGGCGGTTAAATGGATCTTTTCGACCAGGATCACCCTTCCTTCCTGCAAAACGTCGCTTAAAAACTTGGTCAACCCGGCGAACTCCCCCCGGCCGCTAATGGTGACCCCGACCTTTTCCCACCCTTCCACTGCGGGTAACCGCCGGTGGAGGCGTTTTTCCCGGACGCTCAGGCCGGACCCGGCCGCCAGCCGGTCCAGGGCGGCCACCAGTTCGGCGAGGGCGCTTTCCCGTGGCAGCCAATAAAAACGTCCCTCCCAACGGGTCACCGCCTCCTCCAGCCGGCCAATCTCCTCATCCAACCGGTCCTTCTCTTCCAGCAGGGCCCGGGCGGTGCTCACCCTTTCCCGCAGGAGCTTAAGGTCTTCCGGGGCCCGGCCGGGACGGAGAAGGGGGGCGCCGAACCGCCAGGCCAATACCGTCAAGGAGCAAACAATCACAAACAGGGGGAGGATCTTCTTCCGGTCCAACTTCATCTTGTTCTTTCATCTCCTCTCCCAACCCCGGCCGGAACGGAAAGGTGGAAGACCTCCAGCCCCTCCGGGTTGGTGGTAATCCCCTCCATTACCTGCAGATCTTTAAAGAAGGGCGACGCCAGGAGCGCCTCGTAAAACAGGGAAAAGGAAGGGGTCTGCCCGCTCAGACGGCTGACCCTGCCTTTTTCCAAGGTGAGGGTGGTGATAATCGTCCCGGGCGGGACCACCCGTTCCCATTCCGCCAGGAAGGTAAAGAAAAACTGTCCCTCTTTTTCCAGGCCGGAATAGAGGTCCATCTTCTTCCGCAACCTTTCCTCTTTCGCCAGGAGCCGGCGGACCCCCGCCAGTTCCGGTTCTTGCCGCTGCAGCCACTCCCGGAGAAAAACCCGTTCCTTCCGGAGGGTATCAAAGCGGAAAAAGAGGCCGCCCACCCCCAGAAGGAAGGCCAGGAGGAGCAAAGCCCAGGAGAAAAACTCCCTTTTCCCCGGGGGTTCCTTCTCATCCGGCAAGGAGAGGCGCATCCCGCTGCCGGTCTCCCCCAAACGTTCCAAGACCATACCGGCGGCGGCCAAAACCCCGGGCTGCTCCCACTCGCCGGCGCTCAAACCGGCGGGCGGGCGGAGACTGGAGAAGAAAGCCGCCCGGTCCGGGTCCAGTCCCAGACCTGCTGCTACCGTATTTAGAACCGTTTCGTTCTCCGGTTCCGCGAACGGGCTGGAAAGGTAAACAAAGACCGGGTTGACTGCACCCCGGTGCTTTCGCAAGTGGAACCGGGTGAGTTTTAACTCTTCGGCCAGCGCCTCCAGGTTGTAGGCGCCGTCTAGCGTGACCGGACTGGGAAAGCTCCGGTGGTGAATAATCCCCTCCCGGCCCAGGAGAAAAACCTCCGTTTCCAAAGGGGAAATCTCGACGACAAATACCTGCTCGCCGTCACGGCGGAGGTGACCGGAGAAGGCCAGCAGGTAATTGGCGATCCCGTACGGCCGGGGGAGGAGGGAGAACCAGCGCAGGCCGGCGTGGTGCAAGATCTGCCGGTAGCCGGCGACCGCTTGTTGCGGGTAGACAAAGGCCTCCACCTCGGAGGCGTTCCCCTCTCCCGGCCGTATTTTACAGGCAAGGGCCAGCTCCTCCGGGGGCCGGGAGAGCTTCGCCGCCAGATCGGCGAGGAAAGCCGTTTTTACCAGCGGTGGTGAAAGCCCGGGCAGGGTAGGCCGTTCCCATTGGCCGGGGCCGGACGGGAGAGAAACCACCAGTCCGTGCCGGCTGATTTTTTGCTGACGGAAGGCGGCCTTCAACATCTCCCCGCGGGCTTCGGGAGTGGCCTTGGGCTCCCATTTCCCCCGGGCAAGGTTTACTACCTCCAGGTCGTCAAGGCCCGTGCGCCCGCGCCTTACCACTTCCAACACGGTCCAGCCGTCCGCCCGCAGGTCCAATCCTACCGCTTTTTTATTCATCAACACCGGTCCCTCCTCCTCTAGCCGCCACCCATTCCTCCTGCAAGGAGAGGATCCTGACCGCCCAGGATGTCAACGCTTTTTCCCTGCTCCTTTCTAAAATGGCGGTCAAAGTATAATTCGCCCCGGTTGCGCCCATCATCCGGATCCGGACCCCCCAGATCCGGGTCTTGAAGGTGAAATAGAGGCGGACAAAGGGCGAGTAATTCTCCCCGTATACCTCCTGAAGATAGGCGTTGAAATATTCCCACCCGGTAAAAGGGGTGGTCTCCTGGATCGTCTTCAACTCATAGAGCCGGACACTGTTTACCGGCGGCGCGCCAATCACGGCGTTCAAATGCCGGGGGCTGATGAAATTCGGGTTCAAAAAGCCCTCAGTGGTGATGAAAGGTTCCAGCTTCGCTATGTCCGGGAAGACCGGGAGACCTAGTCTACCGACCAGTTCAAAGAGGCCCGCCTGGTACATGGCGTCCCAGCGGTTCCTGTTAAAAGCGTCAATCATCGCCATCTCAAGCGAGGCGCCGTAATCTTCGCCCGTCCGTTTAAGGAGGGCAAGGAAGGTCTCCCCGTCCAGCAGGTAAAAGAGGGCCGGGCTGTAGACGGTAAGTTCCGAGCGGAACATGTCCGCATAGGCCGCGATGGCCTCCGCCCCCGGCAACTTCCCCAACTCGTCTACGGCAAATAAGTAATTCTGCCGGACCACCGCCGGTGTACCGTAAGCGGTGGCGTCCCGGGAAAAAAACCACTGGTGCACAAAGGTGTAGCAGTCCGGGGCATCATCGAAAAAGGACCGCCACATATAGGCCGGAGTATTGTTCAGATTGAAGCGGCTTCCCTCGTCCCAGAGTTCCACCTCAGCGGCGTAGGTATATCCCAACTCAGTGGCGAGAGCATACGGGAAATCGATTGTCCCCGGGGCGTCGTAATCGCTGTCATCGTTTTGCAGGCGGTGAATCACCAGCTGCAGCAGGTTCCGGGCGGCTACCCTCGTTTCCAGTTCTTCCCTATACCCGGTAAGGAGAAGGGTTTCCAGTTGCGCCTGGTAGCCCAGGGTAATCATGATCCCGGTCAGGATTAGCAAAACCCAAGTTACCGCTAGCAAAACGGCGCCGTTATTTTTTCTATTCAATACCATACTCCGTCCCCACCAGTACCGGGATGATTATATCTGGAAGCGGGCCGCTTCCGCCCGTTTCCGCCTCCCGCCAGTTCAAGCGCAGGCGCACCAGGCGCGGGTAATAATCTTCCTGCCAGTAAGAGACCCAGAGGCCGGTCTTCCCGTCCAGGTAGGAAAAGGCCGCTTCCGGCAGCCGGGCAATAACGGTCTCTTCCGTTACCTCCCCGTCCCGGATTCCCTCCCACTGGTAAACCAGGCCGCCGGCGCGGAGAAAAAAACCGGCCCGCCCCGGCGCCCCTTCCCGGCAAACCGGCAAAGTGAAACCCCGCGTATCGCCGCGCAGGAGCGTAAGCTCCACCCCAAGATACGGGCAGAGGTAGGCGGAGTTCAAGGTCTCTTCCAGCCTGCGGGTGAGGAGGCGGATCGCCCGTTCCTCATCCCCCCGGGAATAGCTGCGCCGGGAAAAAGCGGCGGTATTCTGGAGCACGTTTAAGATTCCCAGCATGATAAAGCCGGTCAAGGTGATAGCCACCAGGACCTCAAAAAGGGTAAAACCCCGGCTGCTTGGGGAAAAGGCCTTACTCCGCTTCCAGCCGGGCGACGGTAACCTCGCGCTCACCAAAAAACCCCCTCCAACGGAGTTTGAGGGTATGCCGGACCAGGCGCCCGGCGGGTCTTTCCACCTGGTAACTCCAGGAATAATGGGCCCAGGGCGCCGGGAACCGTCCCTCCCGGCCCCTCTCCCCGCCGGCGACAATCTCCTCCAGTTTTCCCCGGGCCAGGACAAGGGCTTCGGTCTCGGCGGCCACCTGCCCCTGGAAAGCCGCCAGTTGCGTAAAGGCCGGCAGCAGGTGGCTGAGGAAGACACCTAACAGCACCAGGGCCGCCACCACTTCCAGCAGGGTAAAACCGGCCTTGCCCGCGGGATTACCCGCCTTCACCGTCAACAAGGATCTCCGGCGGCCGGCCCTTTGCCGCCAGCACCCGGTAAACCCGGCCCCTGGCCCCCAGAAAAACAACCTCCTGCTCTTCCGGGGTCTCTTTCCCGAATTTAATGACCGTCTTCTCATCCTCCGCCTCCTCTTCCCCGGCCAGGATAAGCCCGGGCAGCGGCCGGCGCAACGGCGTCCCTCCCAACTCCAGCAGGTAATACTCCTTGCCGGGGAGGAAAACCAGCCGCATATCCCGGCCCTTCCCCGCCGCCTCGCTCTCCGCTTCCTTCAGATCCCGGAGGATCTGTAAAAGGGCGGTGTTCTCCTGCCACCTGGAGTAAGCCAGGTCAAAATGGGGAAAAACCAGGGAAGCCAATAAAACCACGAGCAAGAGAACGGCCACGATCTCCAGGAGAGTGAAACCGGCCTCCCTTTCAGTAATCCATGAGGCCTTCGTAGACACCCTCTTCTTCAATCCCGGGCAGGCTGATATCGGCATTTATTCCGGTTCCTCCCTCTTGTCCGTCGGCCCCCAGCGAGTAAAGGTCAAAGCTCTCCGGGTTCCGCTCCCCGGGGTAGCGGTAAACGTAGTGGTTGCCCCACGGGTCTACCGGCAGGGCCCCGTCGAGATAAGGCCCTTGCCAGCGGGGGGAAGCCCCCTCCGGTTTCCGGACAAGGGCGCGCAACCCCTCTTCAGTGCTGGGGTAGGTCCCTATGTCAAGCCTGTAGAAGTCCAGGGCGCTTTTTAACATGGCCAGCTGCGCCTGGGCGGTTTTCACCCTGCCGTCATCCAACCGTTTCATAATTGGCGGCCCCACCAGGGCAAGAAGCGCCGCCACCAGAATGAGGACAGCCACGATCTCCAGGAGGGTAAAACCTTCTTCGCCCGTACGCGCGCGGCCCCTCCGCCGTTTAATCTCTCCCATTTCTCTCCTTCTCCTCCTTCTTGCTGTTTTTAACGTAACGGCGCATTAAAATCAATCTGCATCACCGGTAACAACACGGCCAAGGCAATCAGGAAAACCACGCCGGTCAGGATTAAAATGAGGACCGGACCCACCAGCGAGATGAGGTTCTCAATCTTTCTCCTGGTATCCTCCTCATAGAGGCGGGCGATCTTCTCCAGCATCTCGTCGAGGTTGCCCGCTTCCTCCCCCACGCCGGCCATTTGCGTGACTAAAAAGGGGATCTCTTCCTGTCCGGCGAAGAACCGGGCGAGGGTTCCCCCTTTGCGGACCTCGCTTTCGGCCTGGGCAATGATCCGGGCCAACACCTTATTGCCGATGGTCGTCTTGAGGAGCGCGAGGCCGTCCAAGAGCGCGACCCCGCTTTTCAGCATCATCCCCAGCATCCGGCAGAAACCGGCGATATTCAACTGCAAAACCACGGGCCCCAGCAAAGGCAGGCGGAGCACCCACCGGCTCCAGGCCCATTTCCCCCGTTCACTATGGAAATACAAGAACACTGCGACCACCGCACCCAGAAGGAAAACGAGGATCGGCAGGCCGTAATGGGTCAACCCGTGACTGAGCGCCAGGATTACCCTGGTGACCAAGGGTAACTCCCCGCCGAAGCGGAGGAAGAACCCTTCAAACCTCGGGACCACATACCGGAGAAGCAAAAAGATGGCGACGACGCTAACCGCGGTGACCAGGGTAGGGTATAAAGTCTGCGATAAAATGTCGGCTTTCAACTTAATCTCGTCTTCCAGGGAGCGGGCCAGCTTATCCAGGACCGGCGCGATGAGGCCGCTGTTTTCCCCGGCCCGGACCAGGTTGATATAGAGGGGGTCAAAGACCTCCTTGTGGGTCTCCAGGGCCCGGGAGAAGGAGGCCCCCTCCTGCACCAGACGGTGGATATCCCGGACGACCGGACCGATGGCGGATTTCTCCAGCAGTTGCGTCATGATCTCCAGGGCTTTGCTCAGCTGGATCCCGGAATCCAGGAGTCCGCTCAATTGCTGGGTGAAGGCAAGCAGATCCTTCTTCCCCACCCGGCGGCGGAAGGACAAACCCCTGCCATGGGTGGCTTTCACCTCAAGGGGGAATAGGCCTTCCTCTCTAAGGAGGCGAAAAACGGCTTCCCGGTTCTCCCCCGTCCGGTAGCCGCTGCGAACGGTTCCGGCGGCGTCTACCGCTTTATAGAAAAACCGCAAGCGATCACCTCTTCTTAACTCTGCGTTACCCGGAGCACCTCGGCAATGGTGGTCAAACCGGCACGGACCTTCTTCCACCCGTCTTCCCGCAGGGTTTCCATGCCTTCCTCCACCGCGCAGGCCCGGATCTGCGAACTGTTTGCCCTCTTCATCACCAGGGTCTCGATGGCCGGCGACGTCACCAGCAGTTCAAAGAGGCCAAGTTGGCCGCGGTAGCCAATATTGTTACAGCTTTCACACCCGGCGCCGTGGTAAAGGACGGGCGGCGGCGAAGCAAGTTTAGCCAGGATCCTTTCTTCTTTTTGCGTTGGCTGGTACTCCACCCGGCAGTCGGGACAGATCCGCCGGACCAGCCGCTGGGCAAGGACACCGCGGACGGTCGAGGCCACCAGGTACTCTTCGACTTCCATATCGACCAGGCGGGTAAAGGCCGTGGCCGCATCGTTCGTATGTAGGGTGGAGAAAACCAGGTGCCCGGTTAAGGCCGATTGGACGGCCATCTCCGCTGTCTCCAGGTCCCGGATCTCCCCGACCAGGATCACGTCGGGATCGTGCCGGACAATCGTCCGCAAGGCCTGCGGGAAACCGAAGTTCAGTTTCGGGTTAACCGGGATCTGGTTGACCCCTGGCAACTCGTATTCCACCGGGTCTTCAATGGTGATAATCTTCCGCTCGGGCCGGTTCAGCCGGGATAAAACCGCGTACAAAGTGGTGGTTTTACCGCTACCGGTTGGCCCGGTGACCAGGATCATGCCGTGGGAGAGGTTGATTAGGCTCTCAAACCGCTCCAGGATGGACTCCATCCCCAATTCGTCCAGATCCAGCAAGATACTCTGCCGGTTGAGGATCCTGATGACCACCTCTTCCCCGTGGAGGGTCGGAGCCACCGCCACCCGCAGGTCCAGATCCTGGGCGGTCAGGCGCAGCCGGATCCGCCCGTCCTGCGGCAGCCTTTTTTCGGTGATGTCCATCCCGGCTATCAGCTTGATCCGGGAGATCAACGCCGGGTAAAGGTTGCGGGGCGGGGGGGTCCTTTCGTAAAGAACGCCGTCAATCCGGTAACGTAATTTGACCTCGTTTTCAAAGGGTTCAAAATGAATGTCGCTGGCCCCCAGGCGCACCCCTTCGGCAAGGAAGAAATTGACCAGCCGGATGATGGGGGCTTCGTTGGCCAGGGTCCGCATGGCGTCCAGGTCGGTTATTTCCACGCCGGATTCAATGGCCAGGTGCGCCAGGTCCTTCTCGTTGATCTCCTCCAGGATCGCGGAGACATTATGGAGCCGCTCGTGATAATACTTCTCCAGCGCCCGGTCGATCTGCTCCCCTGTGGTTACGGCCAGTTTAAGCGTGGCGCCGGTCTCCCGCTTCAGCTTGTCCAGAAGCGGCAAGTCCATCGGGTTGGCACAGGCCACGGTGATTGCATCCCGGCTCTTTGCCACCGGCACCACCCGGTATTTCTGGGCCAGTTGGGCGGGGATACTCTCGATCACCTCCGGCGCCAGGTCCATCCCGGCCGGTTCCACAAAGGGAAGGCCCAACTGTTCTGCCAGGGCCTGTTTTAGCGCTTTCTCCGTGAGGAACTCCTCCCTCACCATGATTTCACCGAGAAACTCACCGGTTTCCTTCTGTTTGGCGAGGGCATAGTGGAGTTGCTCCGGGGTGATTAGCCCTTTGCGCACCAATAATTCGCCAAGATAGACCGGGGCGGTCATATCGC
This sequence comes from Bacillota bacterium, assembly GCA_012727895.1. Classification (GTDB taxonomy): domain Bacteria; phylum Bacillota; class UBA4882; order UBA10575; family UBA10575; genus JAAYGG01. The sequence continues at coordinate 25,879 of JAAYGG010000107.1, read as the reverse complement.
TTGATTGCTCTTTGCCTGTTGATCCTGGAACTTGCATGGGACCCTCCAAACCGGTATTGGTGATTCCACCAAGTATTTATTTTTATATCGATACCACTAATAAGAATTTAATTTCTATACCGGCCCGCCGATTCCTGCCGTGCTTCTAAATGAGGATCCCCTCTTCTTTGCCGGCTGTATCTGGGAGATCCCCGGGAGGCGGCGGCATCCGGGCGAAACCGGCGGCGCCGGAAAGCCGGGGAAGCTGTGAATTATTTCCTTTGCCCGGCAGGAAAAACTGACGCCTGAAAGAATAATATTAAGAGCGAAAATAATTATGGCAAGAAGCGGTTTATTTTTTTTTTCTAATGCGCTTGCCCGCTTTTTATCAACTATGTCTGAACGAATCTCTCTATGAGGGGCTGGATGAAGTGCTACATAAGACAAAACCCTTGACTGTTCTTCTGATCCTCTTTGCTTTTATCGCTCTATTTCCCGCTGCGGTTGGGGCCGAGGCGCCAAGGGATCTGGATTTCAAAAACGCCGACCTCCATGATGTGTTACGGGCTTTGGCAGAAGTGGAAGGAGTCAATATCTTTGTCGACCCGGCGGTCCAGGGAAGAGTGACCATCCAACTGAAACAGGCGACTTTCCACGAAGTCCTGGCCCTTTTGGCCCGGGAATACCGGCTTATCGTCGAGCACCGGGATAATATCTATTTTATCTCGCCGGATCCCGCCCACTTGCTTCAGATCGAAGCAGACGGGGAATTTTTGAACGTTACCGCCAATAACGCCCCGTTGAACCAGATCTTAAAGGAGATTGTCTCCCTGACAAAAAAGAATATCGTTTACCCCCCGGACGCCTACGAAGTCGTGACTTTATCCCTTTATTCCGTGGATCTTTCCACCTTGCTCCAGCTTTTGGCCGATTCCGCCGATTATGAACTCCAGGCGGATAAAGATATCTTCCGTTTTCGCAGGAAATCGCAGGCTTGGGCCGGTGTCGGCGGGTTACAGATCCATTACGCCAACGGCTTATTGACGCTCCAGGCGGAAAATGTGGATATTACCCGGGTTTTGGACACAATCTCCCGGGAGGCGGGGGTCAATATCCTCTACGGCCCCGAGGTCCGCGGGCCCGTTAGCGCCCAATTCAAAGAATTACCGGTCCTGACGGCGCTCACAACCATCCTTGACGCACACGGTTTTTTATTTGACCGCCGGCCCGACCATTTGTATGTCTACCGGGCGCAAGCCCACCCGAATATCAAGATCTTCTACGACGAGGAACGGGAACTCTTCTCCCTGGCGATCAAGAACGCCCCCCTCAACGAGGTCCTGGGAGAACTGGCCCAAAAAGCCGGGGAAAACCTGATCATCTACAGCAATGTTATGTATATGATTAACAGCGTCTTTTTAGACGGCGTCACCCTCGAAGAGGCCTTTTCCTACCTCCTGCAGGGCACCCCCTATATCTTTCAGAAAAAAGAAAAGGCCTATATCTTCGGAGACGGTATCAACCTGCGCCCGGAGAGCGGAGATTTGCTGGAATCCCGCTACTACCAGCTAAAGCATACCGCGGTCGAGTATGTCATCGAAAACCTTCCCCCCCACTTCCCGCGGAACAATGTCCTGCCTTTCCGGGAACAGAACGGGTTGATGGTCACCGCCGGTAACAGGATCCATGAATTATTCGCCAAATACCTGCAAGAAGTCGACCGCCCGGAAAACCGGATCTCCACCGAGATCATCCGCCTGAAACACCTGAAGGCGGAAACCGCCGCGACCCTGCTCCCCGCCCGGATCCCGAAGGCCGACATCATGGTGATTAAGGAGGCCAACGCCCTGGCGGTGACCGGCTCGGCAATCCAGATCAACCAGGTCCGCCAGTATATAGAAGAGATTGACCTGCAAAACCCGTTGATCCTCTTTGAAATCATCGTGGTCCAGCTCAGTGATAGATCCGCCTTTAACTTCGGACTCACCGATGCCGGCGAAGGGAGCGCCGGGGACAAAACCACTCTCAGCTGGAAAGAAGGGTCTTTGCAACTGGTCGTCACCGACACCATCTTCCCCGGATCAGCTGCGGCACGGCTGGCCAAGGCTACACTGGAGGCGATGGTCCGGGAAGGGAAGGCAAAACTATGGGCCAACCCGCAGATCACCACCCTTAGCGGGCACAAGGCCAACTTCAATGTGACCACCCGTTACCCGCGGACCGTAGCGGTAACCACCATTGTCCCGGGGAGCGAAGGGACCCAGACGGAGACAATGACCCGCCTGGTTGAGGTGATCGTCGGTATCCAGGTGAACCTGATACCATGGGTCTCCGCCAGCCGGGAGATTACTTTGGAAATTAACCCGCGGATCACGGAGAGCGCCCCCGACTCCTTAGCCGGGGCCGACGAGACGCCGATCCCCGCCACCAGCGAACGCTCGCTGGAAGCCACCGTCCGGGTGCGGGACGGCGATCCCATCATCATCGGCGGGCTCATCCAAACCCAGGAAAGTGAGACTGTGAATAAGATCCCGCTGTTGGGCGATATTCCTCTCCTCGGCAACCTCTTCCGCTACAAGGCCACCAACAAGGAGCAGACGGAGTTTGTGATTGTCATCACTCCCTACCTGCTCTCCGGGGAGTATGCCAGCCCGGAGACTGGCGCCGCCGTCCCGGAAAAGGAGGCGTCCGCTCCTGTCTCTGTCGAAGTCGAACTTTCCCAGACCGGGGAGGCTGCTGCCGGGGAAACGGCGGCAGAACCCGGAGCGGACCAGGCTGAAGAATAAAACGGCCCCTGCTACACGCGGCCCATACCATGCGCGGGTAATGGGATGCCTGGCCATTGGCAGCAAGAGCTCTGAAAGATTTTTTTCATGAAACAAGGGGAAGGGACTATACCGATGATAAAAAGGGGTACAAGGGAGAAAAACGGGTATTGGTGGGTTTTACTTTATGCCCTCCTGGTTTGGGCGGCGATTCCCGGGCCGGGCGGCGGCCCGCGGTACTTCCACCATGAAGAGGGCCTCGACCCTTACCATTGGAACTGGAAGAACCTTTTGCTAAACGGCGGGTTCGAGGAAGCAAGGCCGGATCTGGTCCCCTGGGGCTGGCGCGCCGGTTTCCAGCGGGCGGGTTCCCGGGTTGCGGTCTCTACCGAAAACCCCTGCAGCGGCCGTTACTCTTTAAAGATCACTTCGCCGGCGCCGAACGACGCCTGGCTTGCCCAGAAAGTCCGGGTAAAACCCAATACCAACTACCGGTTCTCCGGCTGGATTCTAACACGCAACGTGGGGCCGGAAGGGCGGATCGGCGCCAACTTCTCCTTGATTGCACCAGGGTTTTATCACTCCCCGGACATCACCGGGGACTCCATCTGGCTCTATACGGAGATCAACTTCCGCACCCACTCCCGGCAGAGGGAAGTGACGGTGGCGGTGCGCCTGGGCCGTGCGGATGCGCCGGTCGCCGGCACCGCCTACTTTGACCAGGTCAGCCTGGTGGAACTGGACGGCCCCCCGCCCCCGGACCATCCCCATCGCTACGTGCTGCTGTCACCGGAGGATTTCCCCCCGGGCGGGCCAAGATTCTCCTTCTTTGTCTTCCTTGCCGTTGCCATAGGCGGCGCGGCGGCGCTTCTTGCGCATCTATACTCCACCCGCCCCGGCAGCGCCGCGGGAAGCTCCAACCAGGACCCGGAATAATAACCACTCCGGATCTGGCCGCGTGTTGCCGGTACCCGCGGTCCCGGCCCCTTAATCCAGCCTCAAAGATAGCCTTCAACCCGGCTCTCCGTTCTGCTTCAGCCCTCCGCTCTGGCGTAGGCCCGTACCGCGGCCAGCATTCTTTCCACCCGGCTCCTGGCGATAAGAAAATCGGAGACGCCGTCACGGACGACTGCATAAAAATCCCGGTCGTAGGGGACGAGGCCGAAGCTGATCTGCTGGCGGTCACTGGTGGCAAAGACGAACCTGACCCGGATTTCGGGCTCGCCTGCCGCCAACCTCTGGTCGTTCTCCGAATCCACCCGCAGCCCGATAATCTCCTGGTACAACTTTTTAAAGGTCTCTTCCTCTGTTTCCCTGCCGTTCACCCGGTATATTGCCTCGCTTTCCTCTTCTTCTTTCTTTCCCCTCTTGGCCTTGGGCTTTTCCAACCGTTCAATAGTAAGGGTATATTCTTCTTCCCCGGCCTCGACAACAACCTCTTCCACCTTGTCAATAAAGGCCAGAAGGATGAACTTTTCCACCAGGGCGAAGGGCTTCATCTCCATAAGTGAAAGGCGGCTTTTTCTCATGGCGTAGACATTGTCCGCACCGGCGGTTTTAAAATAAACCAGCCCGTCTTTGTTTTCTTTCCCGAAGAACAAGTGCAGGTTATTTTCCCCTGCCTTCACCAGGAGTTCGCCCCTGGGGTTGTCCAAGCCGTAGCGGGAGAGGTCCGCCGGGTGGTCGTCGACAAACTCGTCGATCCACAGCATGGAGAGCCCCTGGACAGCCTTGGTGAATTCGGTTCCATCCACCCACTGGGGACGGCCGTACGGTACCTCCATCTGCCAGAAGCCGAGGCGGAACTCGGTTTCCTCCTCACCCTCGGCTAGTTCGGGGGTCCTCCGGATCTCCATCTCCGGCACGCCCGGCCATTTCCTCCGGAAATACTCCACCTGCTCCGGGATGACCCGGGGAAGACGGCGTTCGCGCAGGTCGCCCAGGGTGGCCTGGAAATTCACCCCGTGGGTCCGCCAGACCGTATAAACCGCCGGCGAACCGGCCACCTGGAGATAGTAGGAGTTGCCGACGGAGGTTTTATCCCCAAGGTAAAAGACGAGTTCGTTTTGGCCTTCCAAGACCGCGCGCGCTGTAGCCCTTGGTTCATCCAGCCCGTAAAGGCCAAGGTCTTCCGGGTCCTCCTCCACCACCCGTTCGGCAAAAAGCCGGCTGAAGCTGTAGGCAATATCATCGACCCGGGCCTGGTTGAGGAGAACCGGGTAAGGCTCCTCCACTTGCCACTTCCCGTCCTCTTTTACCAGCACTACCCGGCCGGCCGCCGTTGCCAATTCCATCCGGAGGACCGCGTTTTTCTCGTGGTTGCTCAGGACGATACGGTCATCCTCCGCCGCCGGTTCCCCCGCCCCCTGCAGGTGCGCCAGGTAAAAATAGATACCGCCGGCGATTACCAGCAAGATCAGGGGAAAAATGAGGCTCCGCAGCAGTTTGTTCTGTAGTAGTTTAGGCTTGCTCATAGATGTCTCCTCCTCAACCACACCACAGCTCCGGCGCCCAGCGCCAGGACAGGAATAAGGATCACCACGATCCCGGAGTAGATCAGTTTTTGCCAGCCGCTCATCCGGAGGCTCAGGTGGATCAGGCTCCGCGGGCTGATGGAAATGACCTCCTCCCGGTCGGTGAGCCAGTTCAGGCAGTTCATAACGAAATTAAGGTTCCCGGGGACCTGCATGAGAAACTGAGGCGCGAGAAAGCCGGAATTGGCCGTCACCACCAGCCGGCTTTCCAGTTCCCCGGTTTCCTCGGTCCAGTCCTTGTCGACAACAGCCATGGCAACGGTAAATGGGCCTTCCAGGTCACCCGGTTCCTTATCGGCAGTGGCCGGGTTGAGATTGACCTTCCCCCATGACTTGGCGGAGGTGGTTAAGAGCGGTGTGAACTCCAGCGAGCGCCGGCGTACTTCCAGTACCTCCAGGGCCTGCGCCAGCGGAAAGACCACCGGCATCCTCTCGTTGACCAGGGGGGTTAAAATCTCGTGCTCTTTCATCTCCGGCAACAACCATACCGGGTTCCCCGCATGGCGGCCGGCATCCCCCTCCACAATCACCGTGGGCTGCAGCTTCAGGCCATAGCTCCGCAGGAGCGATTGGAAGTTAGGTAAATCCGCTGCATACCAGTTGAGAATGAAAAGGGCGCGCCCTTCGGCGGCAAGGTAATCCCGGATTTTCTCTTCTTCTTCCGCAGTTAAATCCCTTTTTGGTGAGAGGACCAATAAGAGGTCCAGGTCCTCCGGGAGCTTTTCCTTGGCCACCAGGGTCAACTCTTTCAGTTCGTAATTATCATGGCGCAGTCTTTCCCTGAGGTTAAACGGGAGGTCTTCCTCGCCGTGGCCTTTCAGCGCATAAACCACCGGGTTTTTTTCTGCGGTAACATACATGATGGCGCTGGTGAAACGTTCCTCCGCCACCAGTCCTGTTTTTTCCGGTTGAAATGGGTTTTGGTAACTGATATTAAACAGATCCCATTTGTCGATGACCCGGAATTTGTCGCCGCTGACCACTATATAGCTGCCCTCGCGGATCCCCTTCCCCTCCGGGTCAAACTGCCGGATAAACGCCGGTTGCCGGTAGGGGTCAAGGTATTCCACGGAAACCCGCGGCGAGCGGCGGCTGTACCTCTGGACCACCTCGTCCACCATCCGGTCTTCTTTACCGGGCTCGGCCACCCCGTAGATAATGACATCCTGTTCCAACCGGTCCAGGATCTGCCGGGTCTGCTCGGACAAGGTAAACATGCGGTTCTCCGTAAGATCAATCTTCACCGGGACCTGTTCGGCCAGGAGGTTGATGATAATCAATAAGGCAATCACTATTGCCGTAAGCAAGGCGGCATACCCGCCGTACCTGAATTTTTTGTTTTGGAAAGACGCCAGGATTTTCAGGTTTTTCATCCCTCTCCCCCTTTTCAGCTCCATCTTCTCTTCTCAATTACCCGGATGGTCAGGAAAATAAAGGCAAAGCAGAAACTAAGGTAGTACAGGACGGAATTGAGGCTGAGGATGCCCATGGCAAACCCCTGAAAACGCTGGAGCAGGGAAAACCAGTCAAGGAACCGGATGATCAGGCCATGGTAGAAAAGGGGGTTCACCAGATAGACGATGAGAATAACCGCCGCCCCCAGCAGGCCGGTGAGAATGCTGGCAAAGATATTGCGGAGATTGAAATAGACAAAAGCCGTTACCCCGGCTGCCAGGATCCCGGCGAAAATCAGCCCCGCCACCCGGTTGGTGGGGATACCCTGTTTCACCCAATCGATAATCCAGATGAAAAGGAGCGTGGCAAAGGTCGCCACCGCCGCCACCGTCTGGTTGTTGGTTAGTGAGGAAATAAAGAGGCCGACGGCGATAAAACATGCCCCCAGCAGGAAAAAGCCGATGTAACCCCCGACAATCTCCCAGACCGCAATATAACCGTAGAAATTCATAATCAACGGGTAGATCCCGGTAACTAAAAGGGTGAGTAAGAAAACGCTCACCGCTGCCAGGTATTTGCCAAGAACAATATCGGCGATCCGCAGCGGGGAGGTCAAAAGCAACTGGTCGGTCTTGTGCCGCATCTCTTCAGCCATTAGTTTCATGGTCAGAAGGGGCACTACAATCAAGAAGATAAAGGTGATGCTGCCAAGGGTATCAATATAATCGGAATTGCCGGGGAGCAGATTGGCCAGGGCAAAAAAGAAACCGGAAATTAAGAGGAAGAACCCGATAAAAACATACCCGGCCGGAGAAGAAAAATAGGCCTGCAATTCACGGTAGTAAATGGCTTTCACTCTGTTTTACCCTCCCCCTGTCTATATTTGACCATAACATAAAACCTCCGACGGCTCTTGGTAAAATAACGCTTTTCTTGGCTTTTTGTTCCCATACAAGCCGGTAAAACAAGAAGACACCTCCGGGAACCCGGGTTTACATATCCGCCCGGGAACGCCCCGGCTACTAACGAAAGAAGAAGGCGGCCAAAAGCCGCCTTCGCGCGCGAATCATCAGAACAGCAGCGTTTTACCGGATTTGACGAGTTTCTTCCCGTTTATAACGGGGCCATATAGTCATTAATCCGCATCTGGGCTTCCTGGGAATACTCCTCCACCGACGCCCGCGGTGTATTTTGTCCGTGCTCCAATTCCCACTCGATGGTATAGAAGATATCCATAATACCAAAGGCGGCCTGGAAGTTAAAGACACTCAGCTGTTTGTCCCAGATCATCTGGACAACCTGGATCGACTCCTCATCGGTCACCCGCATTTCCAGCCACTCTTCATTCTTCTCTTCGATAACCCGCAACTCACCATCGATTTTATAGGGCTCGGTCAAGGCGTCCTCCACCATGGCCACCTGTTCCGGGTTCTTCACGGTCACCGGGAAGGTCCTCAGGTGGTGGCCGGAAGCCTCCGCCGTATACTCCTTCATCTTCGGCCCGATGGGGAAGAGGACTATTCCATACTCATCTTTCATGTTGTCCCGCATCTTATCGATATTCCAGATCTGGGCGCAGAGCATCCCCAGTTTCCCCTCGAGGAAGGCCTGGACCGGGTAATCATAAGGGGCCCCTTCCGGTTTAACCAGCATAACCTTGTATTTTATGGCCAAATCCTGGAAGAACTGGAGGGCTTCGATGGCATTGGGGTCGCCCATACTGAACCGGGGGTTCCTTTTATCGGAGATATCAATAAAATGGGCGTTATTGGAGAGGAGCAAACCGCACCAGACCCTGCCGGTGGCGCCGCCAATCCCCCATTGGTCAACAATCCCGTCGCCATCGGTATCCTTCGTTAGTTTCTGGGCAAATTCGAGCATCTTATCCCAGGTCCACTCGTAATTGAAAAAGACCTCATACAAGTCGGGCAGGCCTTCCCGCTCGAACATGGCCTTGTTGAAGAAAATCGCCCCCCTGGGCTCGATCCTTCCAATCTCGTACCCATAGACATCCCCGTCGAGGGTGGCAAAGTCCACGGTCTCCCTTTGCCACTTGGGGGCGGTGAAATCAAAGACATTCAGCGCGGAAAGGTTGAGGCAGAAATTATTCATCAGCAGTGTCGGGTAGAACCAGTCAATCTGGACGCTGGCGATGTCGGCCATGGCATCCCCTGCCATCACGGTGGTGATGTATTTGGCCGTAAATTCGCCCCAGGGAACTGTTGTATAATCGATTTTTACGTTATACTTCTTTGCGATCTCCGCTTCCCTCTGCAACCGCAGGTCTTCCCGTTCCGACCGGCCCGGCTGCGGCTTATACTCCCACCAGGTGGCATAAGTAATGGTCCGGCCGCTAAAATCATATTTTTTCTCTTTCCCGCCGGCAGCCACAGCAACCGCCAGGACAATAAAGACTAGTCCCGCCAGGATCACCAGGAACAACCTGTTTTTTTGCAAGGTGTAACCCCCTTTTTCCCGCCTTCCCATCACCCGGCCCGCGGCAGGCAAGGACCGGCATAGTGGGAACGGGGCCTTCTCCGGGATTGATTCAGAAAACGCTGGCAACTAAAGCAACAAGAAATCACTAATCCGCATCTGGGCTTCCTGGGAAACTTCTTCCACCGCCGCCCGCGGTGTCTTGATCCCGTGTTCCAACTCCCACTCGAGGGTATAGAAGATATCCATGATCCCAAAGGCTTCCTGTAAATTGAAGACACTCAACTGTTTGTCCCAGATCATCTGGATCACCCGGATTGATTCTTCGTCGGTTACCCGCATTTCCAACCATTCTTCGTTCTTCTCTTCGATAACCCGCAGTTCACCGTCGACTTCATAAGGTTCGGTCAAGGCATTTTCCACGATGGCCACCTGTTCCGGGTTCTTGACGGTCACCGGGAAGGTCCGGATATGGTGGCCGGTGGCCTCCGCTGTATATTCCTTCATCTTTGGTCCCATAGGGAATAAAACTATCCCGTACTCATCGTTCATGCTGTCCCGCATCTTGTCAAGGTTCCAAACTTGAGCGCAGAGCATACCCAATTTCCCGTCGAGGAAGGCTTGGACCGGGTAGTCATATGGGGCGCCGTCTGGTTTCACCAGCATAACCTCGTGTTTTATGGCAAAATCCTGAAAAGCCTGAAGGGCCTCGAGGGTATTAGGATCGCCCATACTGAACCGGGGGTTCCACTTATCGGATATATCGACAAAATGGCCGCCATTGGAGAAAACGAAACCGCCCCAGAGCCGGCCAGTGGCGCCGCCAATCCCCCATTGGTCAATAATCCCGTCGCCGTCGGTATCTTTTGTTACTTTCTTGGCAAACTCGAGCATCTTATCCCAGGTCCACTCGTAATTAAAGAAAATCTCATACAAATTGGGGAGTCCTTCCCGTTCAAACATGGATTTGTTAAAGAAGATCACCCCTCTGGGCTCGATCCTCCCAATCTCGTAGCCATAGATCTCCCCGTCCAGGGTGGCAAATTCTATACTCTCCCTTTGAAACTTGGGCGCGTTAAAATCAAAAACGCCCAAAGAGGATAGGGAGAGACAACAATTATTCATCAGTAGTGTCGGATAGAACCAGCAAACCTGAACACTGACGATATCGGCCATGGCATCCCCTGCCATCACGGTGGTGAGATATTTGGCCATAAACTCGCCCCAGGGAACTGTCGTATAATCGATTTTTACATTATACTTCTTTGCGACCTCTGCTTCTCTCTGCAACCGCAGGTCTTCCCGTTCCGACCGGCCCGGCTGCGGTTTAATCTCCCACCAGGTGGCATAAGTAATGGTCCGGCCGCCAAAATCATATTTCTTCTCTTTCCCGCCGGCCACCATGGCAACGGCCAGGAGAAGGAAGATTATTCCCGCCAGAAAAACCACCAGGAATAACTTGTTTTTTTTCAAAGCTTAATCCTCCCCCATTCTTCAGCCTTCCCCCGCCCCGGCCCGCTCTAGGCTATGGCCGGGATAAGGGAAGCGAATCCTTTCCCGAAAATGGTGTGGAAAATACCGGCGCCGGGCTTGCGGATTGCGTCACGCGGGAAGACGGTGCGGACGAGCAAAAAAGGGCAAACCCGGCGCCTAACGCCTAAGGGCCGGAAGAGCGTGTTATCCCGCTCTTCCGGCTCTCAAGGGCTAATCGGATCACCCGGTTGACGAAGCAGAAAGTGACTGTGCTTCGTGTAACCGGCGATTAGAGTAATAAGGAGTCGTTAATCCGCATCTGGGCCTCTTGGGCGTACTCTTCCACCGCCGCCTGCGGTGTGCTGTTTCCGGTCTGGAGTTCCCAGTCGATTGTGTAGAAGATATCCATGACGCCAAAGGCTTCCTGCAGGTTGAAGACGCTGATGTTCTTGTCCCAGATCATCTGGACTATCTGGATCGATTCCTCGTCGGTCACCCGCATTTCCAGCCATTCTTCGTTTTTCTCTTCCATCAGCAGCAACTGGCCGCCGACTTTATATGGCTCGGTCATCTCGTTCTCCACAATCGCCACTTGTTCCGGGTTCTTCACGGTGATCGGGAAGACTTTGAAGTGGTGCAGGGTGGCCTCGGAGGTGTATTCTTTCATCCGCGGCCCCATGGGGAAGAGGATGACCCCGTACTCGTCGCTCATGTTGTCGCGCAGCTTGTCAATATTCCACAGCTGCGCAACGAGCATACCCACTTTCCCGTCGATGAAAGCCTGGACCGGGTAGTCCCACGGAGAGCCTTCCGGTGAGACCAGGACGACTTTTTCTTTTATGATAAAGTCCTGATAAGCCTGGAGGGCTTCAAGAGCCGCCGGATCGCCCAGGCTGAAGCGGGGTTTCCATTTGTCGCTGATATCAATGAAGTTTGCACCGTTGGAGATGATGAAGCCCCGCCAGATCCGGCCGGTAGCGCCGGCAAGACCCCACTGGTCAATAACCCCGTCGCCATCGGTATCCCTGGTCAGTTTCTTGGCAACCTTCAGCATTTCCGACCAGGTCCATTTGTAGTTGAAAACCGTATCGTAAATGTCGGAAATCCCTTCCCGTTCAAACATGGTCTTGTTGAAGAAGATTACCCCTCTGGGCTCGATCCTGCCGATCTCATACCCGTAGACCGACCCGTCCAGGGTGGCAAATTCAATGGTTTCCTTCTGGAATTTGGAGGCCTTAAAATCAAAGACACCCAATTCGCTCAAGTTCAGGCAGAAGTTATTCAGGAGCAGCGTCGGGTAGAACCAGTCGGTCTGGACACTGACGATCTCGGCCATAGCATCCCCTGCCATCACGGTGGTGATATACTTGGCCATAAACTCGCCCCAGGGGACATTCAGGTACTCAAATTTCACATTGTACTTCTTCCCGACCTCGGCCTCCCGCTGCAACCGGAGGTCCTCCCGTTCCGACCGGCCGGGTTGCGGTGCGGAGTCCCACCAGGTTGCCCAGCGGATCGACCGCCCGCCGAAATCTTGTTTCTTCGACCGGAAAATCCGTGCACTGGTCGTAGTGGCGGCCACCAGCATAACAAGGATCAGCACACCAAGGGTAAGTAAAACCAGTTTCCGTCTTCTTATCATCTTGTTCCTCATCCCTCCCGAATTTTAAATTTTATTTATAACTATATTATAATATATTTAAATTGGAAATGGCAAACATTAAAAAACATGAAAGATTTTTTCTTCTCCCGGACAAAAAAAGCAAGAGGAACCTCAGCCTCCTTGGGGTTCCTCTTCTTTCTTCCAATAAATCTTGCCGTCAAAAACTATCTTGCAAAAACCTATAGTAATATTACAAATTACAACAAAAACTAGAGGTTTAAAGCATCCTTAATCCGCATCTGGGCTTCCTGAGCCCTCTCCTCCACAGCCGCTGTGGGCGTTTTATTCCCGGTCATTACCTCCCACTCAATGGTATAGAAGATGTCGTTGATCCCGAAGGCCCACTGGAGGTTGACGACACCCAGTTGTTTCTCCCAGATCATTTCGACGGTCTTGATCGACTCTTCATCATTCACATTTAATTCATAGTATTCCCGCCATTCGTCGGGAGCCTCGTCCGGGAACGGCTCGGTCATGGCATTCTCTACAATCGCCACTTCCTTGGGGTTCTTCACTGTGATTGGCATGGTCTTGAAATTATGTCCTGTCATCTCTGAGGCATACTCTTTGGCCTTCGGTCCCATTGGGAACAAAACGACTCCGTATTCGTCCTGCATTTTCCCTTTCATATAGTCACTGATCTTCCAGAATTTCCCGACGAGCATCCCGATTTTGCCTTCGACAAAAGCATGGACATTATAATCCCACGGCGCTCCCTCCGGTGACATTGATACGACCCCGTGTTTGAGGATCAAATCTTGGTGCATCTGGAGGGCCTCAATGGCATTGGGGTGGGTCAGGCCGAATTTGGGATCTTCCCGGTCGGTAATATCAATATAACAGGCGTTGTTGGAGATGACAAGCGCCTGTTCCAACCGCTGGTTGGCGCCGCCGATCCCCCACTGGTCGATTATACCGTCGCCGTCGGTATCTTTCGTCAGTTTCTTCGCAAATTCCAGCATTTTGTCCCAGGTCCACTCATAGTTGAAGAAAATCTTATATAAATCAGGCAAGCCTTCCCGCGCGAACATGCTCTTATTCCAGAAGAGCACGCCCCGGGGATAGAGCCGGCCGGTTTCATAAGCATAAACTTTTCCCTGGTAAGTGCCTAAATTCACCGTAACCGGTTCAAATTTTTCCGCGGTAAAATCAAATACCCCTAAATCGCTTAAGTTTGTACAGAAATTATTCATCAGGAGCGTGGGATAAAACCATTCCGCCTCCACAATGGCGATATCCGCGATCCTGTCGCCGGCCATGGCGGATGTTATGTACCTGCCCAGGTATTCCCCCCAGGGGATATTGACGTAATCGATCTTTACGTTATATTTCTTTTCTACCTCAGCAGCCCGCCGGGCCTTCCGCTCCATTTCCAAGGAAACTCCAGGATCCGGCCGTAGTTCCCACCAGGCGGAGTAGGTAATCGTCCGCCCCTTAAAATTGTATTTCTCCTCTTTTCCCCCGGCCGTAAGGGTCACTACCAGTACGACCAAAACCAATCCGCTAACAACCGCTACGCGCAACCAGTTTTTCATTTTAGCAATCGCCTCCTTTTTATTTATTATTTATAATTATGCTGGTTGTGCCCAATAAAAGCAAGTTCGCGCGTGTGCGTCTCCCCTTTTATTGCACATTTCCTGAGAAAACAATCTGGCGAACCGGTAAGCTATTATACCAGTAAACCCGTTAACTGATCTATAGTTAACCGGTTTACTAATTGCCAATCTGGTTAACCCTTCGGTTAACCAGATTGGCAACTTTGCTTTATATAATTCTTATGTTTTATAAGATCAGGGAGTCATTAATCCGCATCTGCGCTTCTTGGGCATACTCTTCCACCGCCGCCTGCGGGGTCTTGGCGCCGGTCTGGAGCTCCCAGTCCATGGTATAGAAGATGTCCATGATGCCAAAGGCCGACTGGAGGTTAAAGACGCTGAGATTTTTCTCCCAGATCATCTCGACCGTCCGGATGGACTCCTCGTCGGTCATCCGCATCTCGTAATACTCCCGCCAGTCGTCGGGGTCTTCGTCCGGATACGGTTCGGTCATGGCATCCTCCACAATCGCCACTTCTTTCGGGTTCTTCACGGTGATCGGCATTACTTTGACAAAGTGCCCGGTGAGTTCCGAGGTATACTCTTTCATCCTGGGACCCATCGGGAACAGGACCACGCCGTATTCATCCTGCATCTTTGTTTTGAAGTCGTGGAGCCTGTAAATCTGCTCGACGAGCATCCCCACTTTTCCGTCGATAAAGGCCTGGAGCGCGTAATCCCACGGCGCACCCTCCGGCGGGATCAAGACCGCCTGGTGTTTGAGGATGAAATCCTGGTAAGCCTGGAGCGCTTCAATGGCCTGGGGATCGCCCAGGGCAAAACGGGGCTTGCTTTTATCGGAAATATCGATGAAATGAGCGCCGTTGGAGATGATAAAGCCCAACCAGACCCGGCCGGTCGTGCCGCCAAGGCCCCACTGGTCAATGATGCGTCCCCGTCCGTATCCTTGGTCAGCTTTTTGGCGTATTCAAGCATCTTTTCCCAGGTCCACTCGTAATTAAAGAAAACATCATACATGTCGGTGATGCCTTCCCGCGCGAACATGGTCTTGTTGAAGTAGAGCACACCGCGCGGGTAGATCCGGCCCACCTCGTAACAGTAAATACCCCCCTTGTACTTGCCAAACTCGATCGTTTCTTTCTGGAACTTCTCTTTCGTGAAATCAAAGACCCCAAGTTCACTCAAGTTCGTACAGAAATTGTTCAGCAGCAGCGTAGGGTAGAACCAGTTGACCTCGACACAGACAATATCGGCCATACTGTCCCCGGCCATCACCGTGGTAATATACCGGGCCAGGTACTCTCCCCAGGGAATATTGACGTAATCGATCTTTACGTTGTATTTCTTTTCTACTTCAGCCACCCGCCGGATCTGCCGGTCCATCTCCACCGATGCTCCGGGCTGCGGGCGCAATTCCCACCAGGCGGAGTAGGTTACCGTCCGGCCACGGAAATTGTACTTCTCCTTTCCAACGACTGTAGCTGCGCCGGCTATCAAGGCCAGCAGGAGCAAACTACCGGTAATAATCAAGAACACTCTGCTTTTCCTTTGCATGCGAACCCTAAACCTCCTTCTTATTTTTCACTTCTAATTTACCCCTTTTAGCCTTAACCTCATCTCACTCCATCTTTACACTTTCATAACATCTCTATAATATATTCTTTACCCAATTGCCATTTTCCTCCCGGCAGCCGCCTTAACCGATAATACCGGACCTTTCGATACTCTCCACGAAGTACCTCTGCGCGACGAGGTAGATAGCGATCAGCGGCAGGATCACCAGGACGCTTCCGGTATTGTTAAGCATGGAAGCGTAAGCCGGACTCATCGTTGCCATCGGGCCGAATTCCTGATAGTTGATGGAGACGGCCAGCGAGGAAAGGACCGTCGGCAGGGTCGTCAGCTTCTCCAGGAAAAGGGTGGTATAGAAGGTGTCGGTCCACTGCCAGACAAAGGAGAAGAGGAAGATCGTAACCATCATCGGGACCGCAATGGGCAGCATAATATAGTAGAAGGTCTTATAAGGGCCGGCCCCGTCCACATACGCCGATTCCTCCAGTTCCTTGGGGGAACCCCGGAAAAACTGCCGCATCATATAGATATACAGCCCGTTCCGGAGACCGGTGCCGGTACCCGAGGTCAGGATGAAGGGCCAGAAAGTATCGATCAGGTTGACTGTGCTCCCGCTGAACAATTTTATAATCCCAAAAATATCAAAGAAACGGAAACGCAAAAACAGCGGGACCATGATCGTCTGCGGCGGAACAACCAGCATTACGATGACCATCCCAAAGAGGAATTTCTTCAGGGGAAAGTCAAACCTGGCAAATCCGTAACCCACCAGCGTACAGGCGATTACCTGGAGGATGCCGGTGGTCAATGAGAGCCAGAGCGAGTTAAAAAAGGTCCCGGGAAAGCCCATATGTTTCCAGACAACCCGGTAGTTCTCCCAGGTGAAATGCTTGGGAACATAGCAGACGGTAATATCATAGAGGTCACGCTCGGCCATGACGGAGACGGACAGCTTAGCGGCGAGGGGATAGAGGATCAAGAAACAGATCCCCACCACCAAAATGGTGCGTACCGTCACCCATAAAATCTTCTTGGCCTGGAAAAAGACGGCATGCCGCCAGTTTGCCCGCTGTTCTCTGGTTTCAAGCGCCTGTCCTGCTTTTGCTAAGGATATGGCCTTCATATTCTCACCTCTTTAACTATTCCATGGATAGTAAGACACGCCCGCACATGGTCTTTGCCCCGCCTTTTAGTCATGGTAAAAGACCCATCTGGAGATGACCCCGATCAGGATGCCCAGGATCCCCAAGATAACCAGGAAATAGATCCAGGCAATGGCGGAGCTGAAGCCAAACCTTGACTCGGCAAAAGCCGTATTTTTAATAATCTCCATCACCGGGTTGTTGGGGTTAGTGAACGAGTAAATTACGGTATAAACGGTGTTAACCAGGATTAATGGGCTGATCATGGGAAAGGTAATTTTCCAGAAGTTCTCCCACCCGGTTGCCCCCTCCATGGTCGAGGCTTCGTAGAGGGAGGGGGAGATGGTCTGTAAACCAGCAAGGAAGATTAGGATCTGGACCCCGGAAGCCTTGACAATCTCGTATAGACGATCAACCGCATCAATAATATACCTGACAAACCGCGGGTCCATCCTGGTCTCCATCAACAGGGTCCGCAGCTCTAAGGCACGCACCGCACCGGCGGCGGTATCCGGCTGGATGGCGCCGGACATGATCCCCAAAAGCAAATCGTTGTTCTCAACCGCCAGGATGATCCCGGAGGTCATGATGACGGGGAGGAAAAAGATGGCCCTTGCCACCGCCCGCCCCCGGAATTTCTGGTTAATCAGGTTGGCCGCAAAAAAGCTGAAGATGATGATGAGCGGCACGTCGGTGATCATCTGGATGATCGATTCCACCAAGACCCGGCTGAAAGTCGGGTGCACCAGAAAGGCCCGCCGGTAGTTTTCAAACCCGACCCCCGTCATCTCATAGCCCTGGGCGCCGATTTGGATACTGTTAAAACTAAAGATTACCGATTGAAGGAACGGGTAGAGGAAAAAGAAGATCAACCCGATCAGAAACGGGGAGATAAAGACGTAACCCGCAATCGCCCTTCTCTTTTCCATAGTCATATGCGTTGTTTTATCGCCGGAGTTCAACTTCAGCTTCAGGCCGCCAAGGCTTCTTTTCAGTTTCAGCAGGAAATCCTGGAAATCAAATTTCATCGGTCTCACCTGCCCTCCCGTAACACATGATAACTCTCAGCCGCCAGGGTTATCCCTTTCACGGTAACCGGTTCCCGGTTGTAGTTGACCATGATGGTTTTCCCCTTTTCAAAGGTTACTTGATAGACATTGTCGGCCAGGCGCCGGTGGTCAATAATGCGCTGTCCCCGTATATCCCCCAGTACTTCCTGGGCTTCACGGTAATAGGCTACCGCCTGGTCGAACCATTTTTTATAATCCACCGAATACAGGTGATCATAATCGCTCTCTTTGATCAGGGAGTTATCCCGGTAAATCCAGGTGAAATAAAGGCCGCCGCCGGTTTCGATGGTTTTTAAGAACGCCCGCCGCGGGTCACCGGCAAGATTAACCGGTTCGCCGGCGTAATCCACATGCCCGCAGGTGACGATCTGGTAGAAGGGGATGCTTTCGTCGGTAATCAGGTAGTGGTTGGAATCCAGCGGCATATTGATGATATGCGCCGTATAGGGCAGGGCGTAGGCATTGACCCCTTCGGCCAACAACCGGTACCCGGCCTCAGTCATCTTCGCCAGCTCCGCTTCGACATACTTCTGGGCCTGGGCCCGGTCGACCAGGCGTTTCTCCCGGTAGTTGGCGTTCAAGTCCTGTCCCATGGTGGTCAAGGCAATCCCGTTTATATTAAGAGACCGGTACCCGCGCAAGAAGCGGTTCACATACCGCCCGATACGGGAAGGACAGACCATGTATTGCGCCCGTTTTTCCTTGTCTTCCTGGTAGGTTGCGGGGTTGATCTCATACAAGACCCCCACATCCTGGTTGATAAAGCGGGAGGCGGAGGTCCTTGTATTAAAGCCCCGCAAGATCCCGGCTTTTTTGGCGTATTCAAAGGTGACGGAAGGATAGAATTCCACATTATTAGCTGCCAGATACCTGGCCAACCGGGTGAAACCGGTCCGCCCGCCGAGTTCTCTTAAGATATTGATATTACTCGGCAAACTCTGGCGATACCCGCCGTTAAACCACCCGGTATAACGCAGCTTAAGGTTGGCAACATCTGCTGCCAGCAGGCGGTCAACCACCTCCCTGGCCTCGTTGAAGGTGGTCAACGCTTCAATCCGGCGGGCCGGAACCCCGAGGAAGGGTTTGATCTTGTCAATTGCCCCTACCAATTCAAGGTAGAACGGTACCGCGCCGGCGGTCCGTTCCGCTTTTAAGGCGCCTTTTTTGAGCAGGTAGTCCCGGTAGTACTCGGCCATGCCCACATAATTCGCTTTTTCCCCGCTTAAAAAGGCGTAACGGATCTGGAAATCCCCTTGGGAGATCCGCTTCTGGTAAACCTTGATCACGTTGTTCCCGGCCAGTGTGGTCAGGTCAATGGTGCCGTGGGCGACGGAACTGAACTCAGCGCAGACAGTATTGTAAGAGTTGATCCTGCCGCCGACATCGGCAATGATGGTGGCCAAGGAGTCGCCCTTCTCGATAATGGCGAAAAAGGCCTTGTCCCCCTGTTTCATGCCGTAAACCGGGAGGTAGACCTGCTCCCGTTCCTCAAAGATCTCCGTGTATTGCAGGGCTAAGTCCCGCCCGTAAACAGGGCCGTAATAAGCCCGGTGCCGGGTTTTCCCGTTGTTCAGGTGGATTAAGGCCCCGGACCCGTCGGGAACGAAGATATACCCCTCGGCCCCCGGCCCAGCGGCGCCAAAGAACTCCAGGACCTTTATCTCAGTCAACGGGTAGGAAGAATGATAGACCACCTCGTTGCTGGGTATGGAGACCACGAGGTTTTCCCCGTCCAGGGTATAATAGAGCGGGATGGTGAAAATATCCTTGGGCATTTCCTTCTCGGGAACCTCGTTTTCCCTGTGGTCTTCGTTGACATCTTCCAGCGTATACCCGGCCTCGACAAAAATCGCGTCCAATTGGCGGAGGACAAAAAGGCTCAAGTTCGGCCGCAGGACATAGACCACGTCATGCCGGCGCAATGCCGGGTGCTCATCCATAAGTTTCTGCCTTTCCCTGCGGTCCTCCACCTCATTCAGGTCAATTTTGATATAACGCCGCTGCAAGTTCCTCAGTTGCGAGGAGCTGATTTTCTCCGCAACCTGGTCAAAACGTTCGCCGGTGATTTTCTCAGGGATAATATAAACCTCTTCTTTTTTACCAATGGTATAAGTAACTTTTATCCCGTTTGCCAGCTTCTCGAATTCGTATTGCCCGTACTCAATGCTCTCGCTGGCATTATCCATCGTCCTCCTGTGGGCGTGGGGGGTATAAAAGGTGATGCTTAACTGCGATCCCAGTTTGGTCTTGTTAATCCCCACGGCCACCGGGTCCGCCGCCCGCTCGGGCGGGTTGCTGTACCATACTTCACCGGTTTTTTTCTTCAGGACCGCCACTTCCGTGGTTTTCTCCGAGAAATAAAGGGCGAGAAATTCATTCTCCGCCACCTTTCCCAGGGCGCCCAAAACCGGCGGCGCGCTCCCCGCTGCCGGTGAATTGCCGGTGGACGTTTCCCCGGCCGTATCCGGCCCGGGCAAACCCTCTTCCGCAGCGATCTCAGTGGCAGGGCGGAGGAAAAGCACCCCGGCGCCGGCCACCAAGGCAATTATAAAGGCAATCACCAGAAAAGATCGGGTTTTCATCGGTGTGATCCCCTTCCTTTACAATCGAAATGCAATTTCCCGGTAAATTGTATAAACGAAACTAATCATCTGCTGTAACAGGCTGAAAACCAACAGCCCGATAAAGATCATCAAACCCATCCCCACCACCGACAGTATGCTGGTAAAGACGGTCTTTGTCATTGTATACTGGTGGGTAACCGATGCCCCGGCCAGAATCAAGGCCCCGGTCCAAAGCACGGAAACGGAGGCAAAGAAGTAATAAAACGCCCCTTCCTCCATATTAATGATCCTGCTGAAGGGGACCAACGGGAGGTTGATCAGGATTAGCGGGACCAAGGCGTAGGCGGTGGCGATCACGATATCCCTGTAGCTCCCTTCCCCGTCCATTAATGTGGTTATACACCAGTTGGCGGTGGCCCAGAGGAAGAAGGGCAGGAGGACGCTGATGATCTCGATAAAGACATTCAGCTCTTTCGGGTCGTTTTCGTTGAAAATAAAACCCGTGTATTGCCGCCGCAAGATATAGGTGATAATCAGCAGCACCAGGAAGGTCAGGGCCGCCGACATACTCCCCCTCTTCTCATGTTTCAAGTCCCAGAAACCTTTAAAGGGATGGAAAATTACGTAAAACGCAAATTTCAGGCTATCCAGGTATTTCATATCTCTCTAACCTCGCTTTGATACTCCCCGTAGGCGCTTTTCTGGCTCTTCTCCCGTACTCGGATGATAATATAAAGCGCAAGGAAGCACGCGGCCAGGACCCCAACGATCAGCCCGAAATTCCTGCCGATCACTTCCCGCCGGTGGTAATAAAAGGCCCGGGAGTAGTATTTACGGTGGTTGCCCAGCTTGAAGTTTTTCATTGCCTCTTCAAATTTTCTCTGCCGTAGAAAAGCCCGGCCAATTCCCACATAAGCCATTTCGTAGTTGGCGTTCTGCAGCAGGACCTCTTCCCAGCAGGCCGCCGCTTCATCATACTTGCCGATAAAATGCAGGTGAACTGCATCCCGGATCAACCGGCCATAGGCGGTGACGGTGAACTCGGTCACCGTACCGGTCTCATAATCCAGGACCAGGATTTTGTCGTCAAGATAATCAAGGGCCACCGGGTTCCGGAAGTTCCCGAAGCGTTCGCCGATGGCGCCAAAGACATACAGGAGGTTGCCTTCACTGTCATAGGTAAAGATCCGGCCGCGGCGCCGGTCCAGCACACTGTAAACCCGGACCGTGTCATCGACGGCCACATCCACCAGCATCGACGGGCCGCGCACCGAACCTCTCCGGGCGATTAAGATATCCCCGACCGGCGGGAAATACCCGCGGCGGCGCAAAATATCATTGCCCATCAAATTTAAACGGCGGATTGGTGCATAACGGTCGTCTTCGCTTCTGGAATCGATGGTCCGTTGGATATCCCACTCATTCAAAGCGCTGGTCGTTACGAAGATAAAACCTTCCTCGTCAATACAGAGGTTGTTGTATTCGGTCGGGACAAAGAGGGCCATTCTTTCCCGCTGCTCCCGGGTGGCGATCATTTTCCAGAAATAATCCACCATATTCAAGGCCACCCGGCTGGCCCCCATATAACTGCGGAAAGTACCGTCCGGCATCAGTTCAATTAATCCTTGGTTGACATGGCGCGCCACTACATAAATTCGCCCCGCCCGGTCCACCACCAGTTTGGTCGGTTGGTAAATAAAATCATCCTTGATGATATCTGATTGCGGGGGGCCGATCTCCCGGACAAATTTCCCTTCCGGATTCAACTCCACCAGCCGGCCGTTGTCGGTATCAGCTACATAAATATGGCCTTCTTCCGTCACAAAGATCCCGCTGGGATTATTGAACCGGTCAGGGACGCCGTTATTCTCAAACCCGTCGATCACCCGGACCAGTTCCCAGCGGTCATTGGTAACGACAATCCGCCCGTTCCCCGCATCAAGGATATAGACCTTCCCGTCATTACCGACAAAGAGATCCGTGGGGGTTCGCAGCGTCCCGATCCCCAGGTCCTCCCCGGTTATTAACCGGTTTGGCAGGTAGGCGGCGGGGGAATAGACAACATCTCCCCAGTAATCATAGGTATAAGTATGGTATGGTAACCGCGCCTGGGCCGCCGGCGGCAGGCAGGCGAAGCAACCGGCAATTATCAGCGCTAGCACTAAACAACGGATTAGTTTAGCCTTCACACTCCTACCCCCTTACTCCTTAATACCTGAAGTGGCCATGGTTTCCATGATATTGCTCTGGGTTACAATAAAGAGCACAATCGGGGGGATCATCATTAACAAGCCCACGGCGCCGCTCACCCCTGCCCGGGCAATGGTGACGGCCCCGCCCAGGAGAATCTGGCTAAAGGCATAAGAGAGGGTCTTCAATTGCTCGCTGTAGATGTAGACTCCCCCTTGCATCGTCCAGAGCTGTTGAAAGATGAAGATAATCAGGGTCAACCAGGCCGGTTTGACGGAAGGCATCACGATCTTCCAGAAAATCCTGAATTCACTGGCCCCGTCAATTCTGGCCGACTCCAGCAGCGAGTCGGGGATCTGATCCATAAACTGCTTCATCAGGAACAACCCCAACGGATACGAGAAGTAAGGGACGATGAGCGCCAGGTAGGTATCGACCCAATTGAGCCGGGCCATGATTAGATAGTTGGGGATTGCCGTGACATGATAAGAAAACATCAAGGCCAGGATGACTATATTAAAGAAGAGATTTTGCCCGGGAAATCTATGCTTTGCCAGGACGAACGCGGCCATTGAAGCAACGATAACATGGCCAATAGTGCCGGTAATGGTAACAAAGATCGTGTTAAAGAGGTAGCGGGAGAATGGCACCCACGACTCTCCCATCATCACCAGGAGCTGGACAAAGTTATCAAGTGTCGGATTGCGCACATAAAACCGGGGTGGGAAGATAAAGATCTCATCCAGCGGTTTCAGTGCCTGGAAAATCGTATACAGCAAAGGCAAAGCCATAAGGCAACCGCATAAAATCAGGAAGAGCAGGTTTAAGATGTCTCCGCCCAATGAACGACTGAGATTACTTGGCCTTAGTAACTTCATGGTTCTCACTGCCCCACTTTTCTTAACAATCTTTGTACAATTTTGTTGGTCCCGACCATTACCAGGAAGAGCACGGTGGCAATGGCCGAGGCGTATCCCATTTCAAACCGGAAGCTGCCGTAGTCAACAAGATGGGAGACAACAGTATGGGCCGCATAGTCCGTACTGGGAAAACCAACCAGCGGGACCAGGACGTCATGAATGGCAAAGGAGGACGTAATCGACATCACTGCGCCGAACATCAACTGCGGCCGCATTGACGGCAGGGTAATATACCACAGCTCCTGCCAGCGGTTTCTGATCCCGTCTGTATAGCCGGCCTCATAGAGGCTGCGGTCAACAGTCTGCAAGCCGGCGACAAAGGCCAGGAAGCCGTGGCTCAGGCTCATCCACAATACGACCACGATCAGGACGGGGAGCATGTAGTTGGGGTCAGTCAACCAGTAGATAGGCTCCCTGATAATCCCAAGCTTCATCAAGAACCCGTTCATCCAGCCGTAGGCGTCACCACTGAAGAGGATGCCCCAGATCTGGGAGACGGCGTAACCGGCCAAAGCCGGGGCATAAAAAATCAGGACGAAAAAGGGCCGGATCCTCCGCGGCAACTCATTGATGAGCCAGGCAAAGAAGAAGGAGGCAAAATAGCCCAGGCTGCCTGTGATCGCCGCCAGCAAGAACGTGTTTTTGATGGAGATGAGAAATACCTCGTCCGCCAAAAACAGGTTGATGTAGTTGCGCCAGCCGATCCATTGGGGCGGTTCCAGGATGTTGTAATAGGTAAAACTGAACCCAATGGAGATCACGACCGGTAAGACGGTAAAAAACAGAAAGATAATTCCGTACGGGGCCAGGAACAAATAGGAAACCTTGTTCTTCTTAATGTCCGCAAGCAATCTTCCTAATCTACCCCGCTCGGCCAGTTTTCTCTTATATGGCATGGAAAGCGAGGTTTGCATGGGTTCCGACGGCATTTTTATTCTCCCACTCCTCTCTCTTTTTCTCTATCCTCCAGGGTTTCAAGGCCGAATTCCAGACGTTTGCTGGTCAACTCGTCATTGATAGTGATAACATAATCCAACAAGGTCTCCCGGGGATCTTCTTTTTGGTAGATAACTTTCCGGAAGGCGTTGGTGACGTGCCGCGGTGTGAAATACCCGCCCGGGACTTCCGGGATTCCCTTTACCCATTGCCACTGGTCCATAAGGGCCCTATAGTCTTTGACCGGCCACGGCAGGCGGGAAACAGCCTCCATGTTGGCGGTGGGATGCCGGGCGGCCGCGCCAAGCAGGGTCTCCATCTCCCGGCCGAACCGTTCCTGGGTCTCCGCACTCGTCCACCATTTCATGAATTCCCAGGAGGCCTCTTTATTCTTGGCCGCTTTAATCATCATCGTTGCCATGGCGTTGGCGCCCACAGAACGGTCGATGGTACCGTCGGGCTTCCTAACCCCGGGTACCGGGGCAAACCCCCACAACCCCCTGATCTCCGGGGCAAAGACGACCAATGTATTATAGTTCTGGTAATCGGCTACAGCCAGCGGCATCTCGCCGATACGGAACCGGTTGACAAAATCATACCACACGGGAAGGCCGTAGTTCAGGAATAACTCGGTCCAGAAGCGGAAAGCCCCAATCGCTTCTTCGGAATCGAGGGCGCTGGCGATCCCGTTCTCATAGTATAATTCCCCGCCCCACTGGAAGAGGAAGATGGCATATGACTGCATGGCCATTTCCGGTCCGCCATAAGGGTTCGCCTGCAACTGGACGGAAATGGGAACGCCAAACTCCAGGTGGTTTTTCTGGAGAATCGGCAGGATATGGTAGAGATCCTCCCAGGTTTCCGGGATGCCAATCCCCAATTCCTCCAAAATATCGCTCCGGTAAAAGAGGACAAAGAAGGTTTGGGTATCCGGTAAACCGTAAACACCGCCTTCAAAGCGGAACGGTTCGAGACCGCTGGGATGGAAACGCTTTTCTACTTCGGGAAAATCGGGGAATTCGGTGAGATCAACCAGCGCATTACGGATGGCGTAGTTGATCGGGTCGTTCCGGAAGAGATTCGAAGCCACGTCCGGGCCTCTCCCGGCCACCACCGCCGGCATCAAGACCTGTTGCTGGATGTACTGGAGGTTAACCGGGATCCCCGTTTGCGCGGTGAAGGTATCGTCAATCATCTGTTTGAGAAGCTGGGCCTGGTCACGCCCGGTTACCGTCCAGACCCGCACGGCTTCGCCGGCATGAACATCGCCGAGGGCCTGGTAATCCTCGAAGAAGGAGGCAATCATCCCCCGGAACTCATGCCAGAATTTACCGAAAAAGCCTGCGTCCGCTTTGGGGATTTTCTGTTCGGGCGAGGCGACAATGAAATAATCTATATCAATGGGCTGGACTTTCATCTCCCGGAGCCAGGTGCCGAGAGCACCGATATTCTCCTTAAAGGAATTCATCCGCCTGTGGATGGTATGGGGTTTGTCGGCCATATCCCTTAATTGGTACGCCATCTGCGTAAGGATGGCCGTCTGGGTCCCGCGCTCGCCGGTGTAATCCCGGAGTTGCGTGGCCAGTTCATCAAGGAATTGCCCCTGCTCCGCCATGAGTTCAATCACATCCGGCATCAACTTATCCAGTTGATAATCGCGGTAGGGGTCCGGGTTGGCCGAGGT
>JAAYGG010000106.1 GCA_012727895.1 Bacillota bacterium | reverse complement strand
TCTGGGGTGAGATCAGGATATGCCCGTATTTGCCCCCGCCGCCGGTGCCGCTGACATGGTTTTGGCTGAACCCCCGGATCGGGCGGGCGGGATGATACCCGTCCGGGCCGCCGTCTTTTGTATCAGGCCCCGGGTTGATCGACCCGAAAGGCAACTGGGGACCGATGGTGGTGTTGCTCCCCGGGTCCCTCACCCCGATGAAGGGGTCCACGTATTCCACCAGATCCCGGATTTCAAAAGCCATGCATGCCTTTGCAAAAAGCAGGGAGAAGATAAGGAGAAAAAAGACGTGAACCGGAAGAAACAGACTTTTCATTGGCGACCCCCCTTATTTAATATTTTAGCATGTTTTTATGGGTTTTTGTGGTATGAAGATACGAAACACCAGGCGGAAATAATGCAGGATATCCTTGGTAGCAGGGAGAAATATAAAATATACGGTCTGAATACCAAGGTATGGTAGAGCCGGGCAGGCATAAATGCCTTAGAAAGCAGGAACGAAGGCAGAGAGGGGTAGGGTCATGGAGTTTTTCGCGATTGTGCGCAAGCGAAGGAGTATCAGGAGATACCAGAAGCAACCGGTGGAACCGGAGAAAATCGCGTTGCTGTTGGAAGCGGCCCTGCGGGCGCCCTCGTCGCGGGGCTTGAACCCGTGGGAGTTTATTGTTGTCGATGACGAGAGCCTTATTAATAGATTGGCGGGGGCCAAAGAACACGGGTCTTCCTTCTTGAAAGGGGCCCCGCTGGCGGTTGTGGTCTGTGCCGATCCGGCCCGGTGTGATGTCTGGGTGGAAGATACTTCGATCGCTTCCACCTTTATTTCTCTGGCCGCCGAAGCATTGGGTCTCGGCAGTTGTTGGGTCCAGATCCGCGAAAGAAGGCACAGCCCGGAAAAGACTGCAGAAGAATTTGTGCGGGAGGTTTTGCAGATCCCGCCGCATTTAAAGGTGGAAGCGATTATCGCCATTGGCTACCCGGCGGAGGAGAAGGCTCCCCACCAAAAAGAAGATCTGCAGTACGAGAAGGTCTTTGCCAACCTTTACGGGCAACCCGGACCCTGGCGTTGAAAAGGAAATAATCCGGAAGACGGGAGAATACAGGCGATATCAGCTTGGCTAACCACCGTAGCCGGTAACCTCGTACCGGACTGGGGAAGAGCGGCCAACAAGGAGGAAAAATGAATAGAACAACAGGAACAGGCAGGAAAATGGGGAAGGCCGGGCAGAGGGGAAGAGGCCTGGTGCTACTGGGCTTTTTCCTGGTTGTTGCAGCCCTGACCGGCCTTGGGGCGGAACAGGAGGCTTTTGCGAAACCGGAGACCTTTACGGAACCGGAATCCTTTACAGAACTGGAAACCTTTTACGACGCCTTTTCTTATCCGGATGGTTCAGGCGGCGAACCGGCCTGGCGGCCCGATTCTATTTCCTGGATCGCCAAGGAGGGCCGGATGACCTTCCGGACCGGCCAGGAGAGGCGTTTTTTAGTCTTGGAGAAGCTCGGTTACGGGAACCGGGTGG
>JAAYGG010000105.1 GCA_012727895.1 Bacillota bacterium | reverse complement strand
GGGATAACAATGAAAAGGATGCCAACGCCCAAGAGGGTGAAGGGGACCAAAAATAACCCCCAGAATTTTGACATATATCCATCGACTTCTCCCCGGGCATTCCAATGGGAAGCCATTTGCTCCGGCATGTACGGATAAAGAAAGACGGCAAGGATGAAAGAGAGCAAGATTAACCCCAAAACTGCCATTTCGCTCTTTCTCATTCTCATGCGCTTACACCCCTTTTTCAATCTTCATTATCTAATCTTTATTATTCTTTATTCTCCCCAATATCTCATTTTTTTCTAACAGATAAATTAGTGTCATGATACTCAATTTTTGCCCGCAATATTTTGCCGGCCAAAAACCCTCCGCACCTTTGGTTTCACCTGCGCGGTAAGGGTATATTGCTTCCCGATGGTACGAAAGCCGCGCACCATATTAAAGACTTCTTCCCCGGTGATTTCAATCTCTTCGGGGGTCACTTCTGTACCCATGCGCTGCGCGTAACTGATGGCGCCGGCGATGGCTTCCCGGCGGGCTGCCGCCAAGTCGAAAAAGAAAGGCCGGGGAATTGCCGCGGTATAATCCAGTTCTGGGATAACAAGCTGTCCCAGGGCGGTATCCGCCCGCAGGGTAACGGAGACCGTGGGGCGGCTGGCGGCTGCGCCAATCGCATTGGCTGCTTCATGGTGAGGGAGGATGCGGGAGGGCAGCTTCAGCTGTTGGGCGATTTTGGGGATGAAAAACCCCGCCGGCCCACCCATCCCGATAATCAGATCCGGTTCCAGGTGTTCGGCGGCGAGAACCTGCGAAACGGTATAAACCGGCCGCCGGTTCAAAGCAGCATATATGTCATCAATCGCTGCCGCCGCCTTTTGCGCAAAAGCCGCCACAATCCGTTCCGCCAGCGCCAGGGGGTCGATGCCAAAGGGCGCCCCCACCTCTTCCAGGGCCCGCCAGGCCCGTTCTTTTTCGCCAATATTGGCGGCGCCGAGCGCTACAACGGCATCGGTGGGTGTCAGCCGGGGGCCGCCCAGGGCCGCCGCGGGCCCTTCCCGCCGGGGGCCAATTGTTATTTCCCGCCCGTCGTAGTCAACAGCGCTATCCCCGCCAAGGCCGATAGAACGGGAGAAGAGGGCCGGCACCAGGGTGGCATGGCCGGCGATCACCGCCCCGTCACGCTCCGCCAGGGGTTCACCCCGGTAAAAGAGGGAGATCTCGGTGGTGGTACCCCCAATGTCGACCACGACCGCGTTTTCAATCTCTTCTCGCGCGCGTGCGCGCGACAGGGCCAGCGCCCCCATGAGGCTGGCCGCCGGCCCGGAAAGGATCGTTTCAATCGGCCGGTGGAGCGAGGCTTCAAGGTCAACACTGCCGCCGTCGGCTTTGAGCAAATAGACCCGGTCCAAACGGTAGCGGTCTTTGACTTCTTGAACCATACGGATAAACACGGCTTGGATCTGCGCAATACTGGCGTTAAGCACGGCGGTGGTAATGCGCCGGGGAAAATTCAACCTCCCCGACAGGCGGTGCCCCAACGTTACCGGCAGCAACTCCGGGAATTCGGCGGCAACCAGTTTCTCAATCTCCAGTTCATGTTGGAGGTTTCGCGGTGAAAACTTGCCCACTGCCGCCACGGCCCGGTAACCCGACTCCTTAATCCGGTTTAAGATCTCCCTCAGTTCCCCGTAGTCCAACTCCGCCTGTTCCCGGCCCCGGTGGTCGATGTATCCTTTTACCGGAAAGAGTTTAAATTTCAACCCCAGGTCCTCACAGCGCAACCCGGGCCCGGGAATGACAATCGCCGCGGTGGGCAAACCCTTCCCTTCAACAATGGCGTTGGTCGTCAAGGTCGTGCTGAGGTGAAGCTCAACCTCTTCAACAGCGGATTTAGGCATCGCTTCAAGGATCGCGGCAAGCACCTGCGTGGTCCCCCTGTGCAAATCCTCGTGCTCCGTCGCGGCCTGCGCGGTCGTTAAGACCGTGTTGTTTTTCAGCAAAACGCCATAGGTGTTGGTCCCGCCAACATCGATCCCAACCACATAGGACACTTCTTCCTCAACCGCCTTTACTGGGATTGTTTCTTCGCCCGCCGGGCGGGAGCCCCGCCCTCCCGGTTAACACATGCCCTTTAGGAAAACACATATCTCCGGTAGACACATGTCCCCGGTAAACGCATATCTTTTGCTTTATAATTATCTACTCCACAATGATGACTTCCCCATCTCTTAGGGTCTTATATGGGATTTTGTTTTCAATCAAATACTCCACAACTTCCTCCATAATCTCCGACTCCGGGTGGTCCGATTTATAATGCGGGACAATCACATAATCAATAATGCCCAGCCCTTCCCAAATCACATCATACTCTTCGCCTATGGCCGCTGCCCGGGGTCATCCACCAGGTGAATCCCTTTTAACGTGGACCCCAGAATGCAAATTCCTGCACTATAACCCCCATAAACGATATTTTTCTTGTTTCTATGGTAATTCTTAATAACCTCATCAAAACCACTTAACCTCATGGCCTGAGCCAGGACAAAGACATTGCCCCCTCTGACCCAGATGACACCGTATTGGTCAAATTTCTTTTCGAGTCCGGCCGGGTTGTTGAAGTATTCCTTCAAATCAAAGAGGTCCACAAAGAATCCCAGCTTCCTAAGGGCTGCCATGTCCTCTTCATCGCTTCTCTTCTTCCTGGCCAGGTCGGTGGCAAAATCAAGGGCGTTGTTGATATAGGCAACCCGCTTGTTCCCGCCCTCTGTCATTTGCAATAGTTTCTTCTCTTCATTGCCAATCTTGTAAGATGACAGGTAATACTTCATTTGTTTCCCCCGGTGATTATTTAATGATTTTTACTCATAACCCATTTGCTTTTTAAGCGGAGAACTATCCATCTGCATCCGGGTCCTGGAAATAAACATGGTCCAGATCTTCCTCGGCCTTCATTTGCTGATAGGCCTCTTCCGCTGTCCGGCGGCAACTGCTACAGGCATGCCATGGGAGTAAAACCGCCCCGATTTTAACGCGCGTGCGCGCGCGTACCCGGCCGCTGGGGTATTCCGCCCGGGAATAAACCCGCCGGAAGCCGCTGCAGGCCGGACACTTCTTGATCGTCTCCGCTTGGTACTCGGTAATATTATCCGTATCGTAGTAGATATAGCGCTGCCGGAAGAAATAATCTTTCTCACCGAAGATCGCGTCCAGGTCCTGCTCTTTGCGCCTGCTCCAAACCGACTGCAGGTACGCCACGCTCCGGGCGACTTCCTCCCGGACAGGCCGGTTTTTAGAGGCACCCTTTTCCAGCCCGGGTTCAATCACCCCCGAGTAATCCAGCCCGGCCAGGGCCATGATGATCCCGGCATTGACATAGGGCAAGGCCCCCTCAATCGAATAGCCCCCTTCCAGGACCACGATATCCGGGGCGAGCAGT
>JAAYGG010000012.1 GCA_012727895.1 Bacillota bacterium | reverse complement strand
TTAAAGCATAGAAGTAAAATACCGCGGGCGGTGGAAGGCCACGTCGCAACACCGCACAAGGAGGTATACCAAGTTGGGACTCGACCTTCATCTTCATACACAAGCCTCGGACGGAACTCTGACCCCGGAAGAATTGGTGGCTAAAGCAGCAGCCAAAGGGCTGACCGGAATCGCCGTTACCGACCACGATACCACCGATTCCCTGGAGCGAACGGCCAAGGCAGCCGCGGAGCACGGCCTGGTTTTTATCCCCGGCGTGGAGATCTCCGCCTCCTATACCCAACATACGGCCTTTCATATCCTGGGTTACGGTATTGACCCGGAAAACCGGGAACTCCAGGCGGTGCTCAGGCATAACCTGGCCGCCTGGGATAAAAACGAGGAAGATTCGCTCCTGGCCTTGGAGAAGCTGGGGATAAAAATCGACGGTGAACGCTACGAATACTGGAAAAACCACCCGGAGCGCGGTGGCTGGCCGTTGCTCAATGTCATGATTGAAATGGGACTCGTGGCTGATACCGGGGAGTATTTCGGGAAATATTTCGGCCTCGGGCGGCCCGCCTATGTTACCACCGAATTTGTCTCCATACCGGCGGCAGTTGCCGCGATCAAGGCTGCCGGCGGCGTACCGGTCCTGGCCCATCCCGGCCTCTACCGTGTAGATGACAGCGTAAAAGGCGAGAAACTGGCTTCGCAGCCGGATTTCTTCCCGGAATTGCTTTCTTTCGGAATTGAGGGTATTGAGGTCTTTGCCAATTACCATACGCCGGAGGAGACCGCCTATTTCCTTGAGGCCTGCCGCCGCCACAACCTGCTGGTCACCGGCGGTTCGGACTACCACGGGGATTTTGCCGGGCGGACCCTGGGCGAACCCCGGTTGGATGAGGCCTATTTGCCGCCCCTCTTGGAGAGACTGGCTGCAGTAAAAAACTGACCCCTTTATTCCTGTACCATCTACTCACTGCGCCGATCCGTCGTGCGGTTAATTGCCACACCCGCCTCAACCGTTTCACTGATTAATACCCAGCGGACAGAGCATTCGTACAGTTCATTTTTGACCTCAAAGATCCGCCCGTCCAGGATCTTATAGACCAAGCGGGGATCGACCCGGGAGACCTCCATACCCACCAGTTCCCCCAAGAGTTCGGTAATGACCCCGCGAAAAAACCCTTCGTGAAACGGGTCGCCGACCTCCAAATCGATGGTCAGCCGGGTAACCACCCTGGTCCTCTTCTCCTGCAGGCTTTCAGTTAGCTTTTTCACCTGTAACTGCTCTTTTTTCAGTTCTTCCAAAAGCCGCTCCTTCTCCCGTTCCGCCCTCTCCACTTTCCTGCCGGCAAAAAACCCGGCGCCGGCGGCGCCGATTATAAAACCGGCAAGCAAAGCCGCGGCTATACGCTGCCAGTAAAAAGGGGGAGAAAAAAAACCGGCGCTTCTCATTGGGCGCCCCCGGCCAGGGTGGTAATCAACCAGTAGCCGGTGTTGGCGCCAAGAAAAGCCCCGGCTATGAGGAGCAACTGTTTTCCTAGAACCAGCAGTTCGCCCCCGAGAATACTGCTCTCCAGCGCCCGGATGGTCGGAAAAGTACCACCGATTGCCACCACCATCGCCCAGAGTTTCAAGCCGCGGGCCAGATCATAAGCAGCCCGCAAAGGGCGGCCGTCCAAAACAAGCCCCGGCAGGCTGCCGATGATTGCCCCTCCGATCACCACCCCCAAGGCGGTGAAAAAGGGATAAGAGACGATCCTGAATAATCTAAACAGCAGCTACCCCTCCCGCCCGTAATCTCTTGAGCCGCCAGTGTTTATCTACCACCAGTATTCATCTATATGAGAAAAGAAGCGGGAAAAGAAAGGTTGCTGAAAGAGTATTACTGTAGATAAAAAAGGGGAAAGCGGATTGACTTGCGTCCTTCCACTTTCCCCCATTTTTATGTTTGGCCCTCCTTTTAGGCGATAAAGACAAAATAGAGAATGAAGAGGGCGCCCAGGAGATAAACGAGCCAGTGTACTTCCTTACCCCGCCCGGTCAGGAGCTTAACCAACGGGTAGAAGATAAAACCTATGGCGATGCCATGGGAGATCGAGTAGGCCAGCGGCATGGTGAGCATACAGACAAAAGCGGGAAGAACTTCGGTAAAATCATCCCAGTTGATCTTGGTGATATTGGTGACCATCATCGTCCCGACCATGACCAAAGCAGGGGCTGTCGCCGCTCCCGGCACCATCCCCACCAGGGGCCGGAAGAAGAGGGCCAGGAAAAACAGGATGGAAACGACAATACCGGTCAATCCTGTTCTCCCGCCTGCCGCCACACCGGCAGCGGATTCCACATATGTTGTCACTGTTGATGTCCCAAAGACGGCGCCCCCGACGGTACCGATGGCATCCGCCAGTAAAGCCCGGCCGGCTCTGGGCAGGTTGCCTTTTTTATCTAAAAAGCCGGCTTGGGTGCTGACACCGACAAGGGTTCCGGCTGTATCGAAAAGGTCTACGAAAAGGAAGGCAAAGATGACACCGATCATACTTATATCCAGTGCTCCCTTGAGGTCGAGCTGGAGTAGAACCTTATTCCAATCAGCCATCTTCGGCAGGGCTATCACTCCTTGAAAAGCGGGAGTGACATTCAACCCGGGGATCATCCCAATAAGGGTTGCCCCCAATATTCCCCAAAGGAGAGCCCCCTTAACCTTAAGGGCTTGTAAGACGCCCATCAGGAGCAGGCCGGCAAGGGCAACCAGGACCGTGGGGGAAGTAAACTTGCCAAAAGTCACCAGTGTCGCCTGATCCGCCACAATAATCCCGGCATTCTGGAGGCCGATAAAGGCGATAAAGAGCCCGATCCCCGCGCTGATCGCCGCCTTCAGGCCCATGGGGATGCTGTTGACAAGGGCTTCACGGACAGGGAGAATACTGAGAACAATAAAGATCAACCCTTCGAGGAGGACGATGCCCAGGGCGACCTGCCAAGACACCCCCATCCCTAGTACCACTGCATAAGCAAAGAAGGCGTTGAGGCCCATCCCCGGGGCCAGGGCAAACGGGTAGTTGGTCAAAAAGGCCATGCAGAGGGTACCCAGAATAGTCGCGAAAATCGTCGCCATGAAGACGCCTTCCCACGGCATACCGGCATCCCCTAGAATACTGGGGTTGACGAAAATGATATACGCCATGGTCATAAAGGTGGTGACACCGGCGATGATCTCCGTCCGCACATTGGTATTGTTTTCTTTTAGTTTAAAAAAGCCCAAAACCCATTACCTCCTTGTTTCTTTTCGTCCACTTGCAGATATAGTCTCCCTTTATATCTAGGTTCCTATTAGTCACCTCCCTCTGCCACCACCAGGGGGACCGGCTGGAAGTTCTCACTGTCAACCAGGCCCCGGTCAGTGATTTTCAATGCGGGTATGACCGAAAGTGCTAAGAAACTTAAGGCCATAAAAGGACTTTCAATGGCTACGCCGAGTTCCCGGGCGGCTGCCTCGAGTCTCCGAAGTTGCCCGGCAACTTCCGCCACCGGTCTCTCCGACATCAGACCGGCGACCGGTAAGGAAAGGCTTTCCACCACCCGGCCGTCGTAGACGGCAGCCAGCCCACCGCCCATACGGGCAACCTCATTGACCGCCACGACCATATCCGTATCATTGACCCCGGCGACCAAGAGGTTGTGGGCGTCATGCGCCACTGTGGTGGCCAGCGCTCCCCGGCGCAACCCCAACCCGGCCAGGAGCCCCAGGCCAATCCTGCCGGTGGCCTGGTGGCGCTCGATCACCGCAATCTTTGCCAGGCCTTCTTCCACCAGGTTGACGACTTGTCCCTTTTCGACCCGGAGTCTTCTTATTTCCTGCCCGGTAACGATCTGCCCCGGGAGTAACCTAATAATTCTGAATAAATTCCCCGCCGGCAGGTGAAAATCCTCTTCCTTCACTGCCTTTATTTTCACGGTCTCCCCTATTTTCCCCTTTGCCGGCGGGCAAACGGGGAAGAGGCTCTCCCCGTCCTGCGCCACCAAAACGCCGTCCTTATAGACTTCCTGTACTGTCAAGGACTTGAGATCATCAATCACCAACAGGTCGGCCCGCCGGCCCGGGGCAATCGCCCCCAGTTCCCGCAGGCCAAAGCAGGTGGCGGCGTTAATCGTCGCCATCCGTAAAGCGGTCTCCGGCGGACAGCCTGCGGCCACCGCCTGCTTGATCAGGTAATTGATATGTCCTTCCGCCAAAAGGTCCTCCGGATGCCGGTCGTCGGTGGCAAAGAGAAACCGGTGGAAGTTTTGGGGTGTAACCGCTTTTAAGAGTTCTTTGAGGTTCCGGGCGGCCGAACTTTCACGGATCATCACGTACATCCCGGCCCGGATCTTCTCCAGCGCTTCCCCGGCGCTCACCGCCTCATGGTCGGCCCCGATCCCCCCCAGCAGGTAGGCGTTGAGCTCTTTCCCTACTACTTGCGGGGCATGGCCGTCCCGGAAACGCTCCTGGAAAAGCTGGAGTTTTCTCCAGACCTCGTCGTCCCCGAAAATTACCCCCGGGTAATTCATCATCTCTCCCAGGCCGAAAAGGTCTTCCCGCTCCGCCAGGGGTTTCAGGGTTTCACTGGTCAGCACGGCGCCGCCGGCCTCAAAGGGGGAAGCGGGAACACACGAAGGAACCATGAGAAAGAAGTTCCAGGGGAATTTCTCCCCTTCCTGCAGCATAAATTCGATCCCTTCGACCCCGGCAACATTTGCGATCTCGTGCGGGTCGGCAAAGACCGTGGTTGTCCCCAACGGGATCACCATCCGGGCAAACTCGCCCACTGTCACCATGGAACTCTCAACATGTACATGGCTGTCGATGAATCCGGGACACAAAACTCTCCCTGCCAAGTCCACCTCGGTCTTTCCTTCATAATCACCGTAGCCCAGGATGCGGCCGCCGGCGACCGCCACCGTCTCCTCGACCAGGGTCCCGTTGAATACATCAAAGACCCGCCCGTTTTTGAATACCAGATCCGCCGGGACGTCGCCCCTGGCCGCGGCCAACAATTTTTTCACCTGGTAACCCCTCCTTCACTCCGTAAACCTCTCCCGGTTCCCAATAGGTCCCGCGAGTTTATGACAATAGCCGCACCATGCCCGGCAGGGCAACAAGACACGGCATCCTTGCAAGCCCGGTAGAAACCGCCTATTTCCCGCTGGAAAGCGCGGAGATCCCCGTGATCGATAAGGGATACAGCACAAGGGAGATCACATTCCCTTCCCGGTCCGGGAGAAACTCCTTCAGGGTCTTATCGTTGTTATACCTCTGGTTGTACTCTTTTTCCCTCATCCGCCAGCCGCGGACTTCGGTAAACTCCGGGAAGTTCTCCATTGCTATCTCCACGGCAACCCCGGTTTTGCCCTAATTGATCAACATCACCCCGGCCCAACTATTGTCCACGGCTTTGGTGGCGTAAACCGTCATCTGGTTGGTAGAAGCCGGAGAATTTACCTGCAAAACACGGACCGGCTTATCCCGGTCTTCGTTGGCCAAAGCCTTGAAGGCCAGGGCGCACGGCCAGTAGTTCTGGGTGGGGCACGGCGGATCGGCGCCTTCATCAATGAGGGCGTGGGGATCACCTTTCGGCCTTCTCACCGGGTCATAGGCGGGCGTCAGGCTGATCCAGACGGTGGCCAGGTCCAAATGGCAAAAGGCCTCGCCGATGAAATCCGCCAGCCAGAGGCCTTATTCAATCACACACTTGTCCACATCCGATTCACCCCAGACCGCCGCGTTATACTCGGTGATCGCCAGTTTCACATGGGAAAGGCCGGCCGCTGCCAGCCGGCTGCGGATATCCCCGGCTTGTCCCGCCAGTTCCTGCGGTCTGGTCAGGTTGATGCGGTTGTTATTGCTTTGATCAATCCATGTCTCCCCGTAGTAATGGTAACTGAAATAATCCACCAGGTCGCCATGGCCGCGCATTCCTTCAATGAAACCCTCGATATAGGGCTTGTGCTGCTTTTGGTTATCATAACCGGAGACCGCCGGGCCCAGCAATTTGATGGTTGGGTCGGCTTCTTTCATCGCCCGGGCGATGGGGATATATTTCTCCAGGTATTCTTCGATTGTCAGTTGCTGCCCGTCATGGGCGTTCCAGGGACCGTCGTTCTCGTTGCCGAGTTCGTAGTAGCCGCCGCCGAGCCCGTTTTCTTCCATATATTTTACGAGGGCGACCGCTTCCTCAAGGGCGTTATGCCACACGCCGTTAACCCCATGATCAAAGATGTTCACCCCGAAGAGGGGTTCCATGTCGTTATCCTTGAGAAAAGCGACATACTCGTCGATCTTGACCTTCCAATCCTCCCCCTCTTCCAATTCATAGACCCAGCAATAGTCATTGGCCGCATCCCCGCCGGGAAAACGGAGGATCCCGTGGCCGAGACCTTTCATCAACTCGCCCGATTCGGGGTAGGTGAGCTTCCCGCTCCAGGCCCCGGTGTTTCCCCCCAGGATCAGGCCGGGGTCGACCTCGTCTTCGCGGAGATAACCATTGCCGTCGATCACCAGTTGATAGTGGTGGCTGATGACCAGCGGCGGATCGCCATTACTGCCATCAATGTTACTCCCGCTCCTGCATCCGGCAAAACCCGTAATGACCAAGAGAAAAACCATGGTTAGGTGCTTCATAGTGAAGTCTTTCATGCTGTTCACTCCTGTACTTCAGTTTTTTACTACATTTTCTGCTGCTGCCCGGAGCAGCCGGGTATGTATTTCTTTTTTCCTCCTGGGGATACTACCTCTTAGCCTATATTGTCTTTAGGCCGTTTCCTGATGCCAAACCCATAGAAGAAAGGGGGCTTTTGCCTATGAAAAAGATCAAAGACCTGATGACCGAGAAAGTCGCCTATGTCAGCCCGGAGACATCAGTGACCGAAGCGGCGCAACTGATGCAGAAACATAACGTCGGGGTCTTACCGGTCTGCGAGGGCCAAAATGTGGTGGGGATTGTCACCGACCGCGATATTGTCGTCCGCAATGTCGCCCACCAGCAGGACCCCAAGATGACCCCGGTACGGAATATCATGTCCACCAACGTGGAGTCAGTCACACCGGATACCAGCCTGAACCGGGCGGCGGAGATCATGGCTGAAAAGCAGGTCCGGCGCCTGCCGGTGATGGAAAACAACCAGTTGGTGGGGATCGTCTCCCTTGGCGACCTGGCCACCCAAGCCAAGTACGATGTGGAACTCGCCCGGACACTGGGGGAGATCTCCGTCCCCTCCAGGCCGCGCCAGATGTGAGCAGGCCGGCGTTCTTACGCCGGCTTTATAATTCATCTCCCTCCTTCGGCTCTATAATTCGTCTCTCCCCTCCAAAGCCTTACCCAGGGTCACCTCGTCGATATATTCCAGGTCCCCCCCGACCGGGAGGCCCCTGGCCAGCCTGGTCACTTTGACGTTGAAGGGTTTTAAGAGCTTGACCAGGTACAGGGCGGTGGTTTCCCCTTCCACATTCGGGTTGTTTGCCAGGATCACCTCGCGAAAACCGCCCTTTTGCACCCGGGCGACCAGCTCTTTAACCCTCAATTCCTCGGGCCCGATCCCCTCCAGCGGGGAGAGGGCGCCGTGCAACACATGGTAGACTCCCCGGAACTCCCTGGTTTTCTCTAGGGCGATCAGGTCCTTGGGCTCCTCCACCACGCATAAAAGGGTGCGGTCCCGCGTTTCATCCCGGCAGATCTGGCAGATGGCCTCGTCGGTCAGGTGGCCGCAGATCTTGCAAAAAGCCAGTTTTTCCTTGGCCTCAATCATCGCGGAGGCCAGGCGCGCCACATCTTCGCGGGGGGAGGCAAAGAGGTGATAGGCCAGCCTTTGCGCGCTTTTTGGCCCAATCCCCGGAAGCCGTGAGAGTTCGCCAATGAGTTTCTTCATGGGTGCGGGATAATACTTCATCTTGGTTCAGCCTGTCCTTCGCCTAAAAAAGTCCGCCGGGAAACCCCGGGATCTTCAGATCCCCGGCTGCCTTCGCCATCTCCTGGGCGGAAAGCTCCTGTGCTTTCCTGATCGCCTCGTTGAAGGCGGCCTGCAGGAGATCTTCCAACATCTCCCGGTCTTCGAGGGTTTCCGGGTCCAACGTTACCTTTTTAACCTCCAAAGTACCGCTGATTTCTACAACAACCGCCCCGCCGCCGGCGGTGGCGGTGACGGTTTTCTCCGCCAGTTCCTCCTGGATCTTCTCCATCCGGGCTTGCATCTTCCCCAACTGCTGGAGGGCTTTTTGCATTTTCACCCTATTATTCCTCCTCTTCTGCTTTGACTACCTCGCCGCCAAAGAGACTCAAGGCCTTTTGGACCAGTTCCGGCTCGTTTCCGGAGGTTTGCTTATCTTCCTCCTCCTCAAGGACGCACTCGACGGTGATCTTTTCCCCGGCCAGCCGGCTCAGGACCTCCTCCACCAGGCGCAGGTTATCCGGGCGCTTTATATTCTCGCAATGAAACCGGAAACCCGGCGCAAAGGCCACCACCAGGCGGCCCGGGCGGTAACTGCGGGGGGTCCCCTCCTTCAGCAAGGCCTCGACCGTCCGTTTTTTCCCGCGCATCTCCTCAAGAAGCCTGTCCCACCAGGGAAAATCCCCGGGCTGGCCTGTGGCGCTGTCGCCCTTTTCCGCGGCCCCCGTATCCGCCGCCCCTTTCCCGGCCTTTGCCCTCGTCTGTGCAGACGTCTCTTGTCTGCGCTTTTTTGGGGCGGGCGTTTCTCCTGTGTCCGTCTCCGCTTCTTTCGTGGGCGCTTCCGGTGCACGCCTCGCCTGTCTGCGCGTTTCCGGCGCCAGCGCCTCTTCCGCCTCTCCTCCCGGCGCACCCGCTTCCGGCACCCGTGTCTTCGCCGTACCCTCTTTTGGCGCGGCCTTGCCGCCCTTCTCCATCTCCCGGCTTACGGTACGGGGGGCGCCCGTAAGGGCCTGGACGGCCTTTTCCACCCGGTCCAGCCGTTCTTCCAAAGCCGCAAGGCGTTCACTAAAAGCCTCCGCCCCCGGTTCCTCCAGGATCAGGCGGACCAAGGCCATTTCCAGGGAGAGGGCCCCTTCTGTCCCCCGGCGGATCGCCATCCCGGCTTCGAGGAAAGACTCGACCCCATTCTTTAAGAGGGTCGCGTCTATCTTTTCCGCAAGTTCCCGGGCGCGCCCGGTTGCTTCCGGTTCCAGCCGTACCGGCGCTTGCTCCCCCGGGAGTTTCAAGACCAACAGGTCCCGGAAGAACTCCGCCGCCTGCCGGGCAAAGAGGGCCGGGTCTTTACCCGCCGTTTCCACCTGTTGGACCAGGCGGAAGGCGGCCTCCAGATCCCGGCCGGCCACCGCCTCTCCCAAGGAAAAAAGGGCCTCAATCCCAACCAGGCCTAAAACCGCGCGGACATCGGCGGCGGAAAGGCTCCCCTGGGCATGGGCGGCGGCCTGTTCCAGGATGCCGATGGCGTCCCGCATTCCTCCCGCCGCCTGGGCGGCGATGAGGCGCAGGGCGCCCTCTTCCACCTGGAGTTTTTCCTGCCCGGCGATGAAGGCAAGATGGCGGTAGATCTCCTCGCTGGTCAACCGTTTGAAATCAAACCGCTGGCAGCGGGAGAGGATGGTCGCCGGGAACTTATGACTTTCCGTAGTGGCAAAGATAAAGATGACATGGGACGGCGGCTCCTCCAGGGTCTTCAGGAGGGCATTGAAGGCTTCCGCCGTCAGCATATGCGCTTCATCAATGATGTATACCTTGTAATCCCCTTCCACCGGGGCAAACTTCACCCGTTCCCTGAGGACGCGGATCTCGTCGATCCCCCGGTTGGAAGCGCCGTCAATCTCCAGGACATCCATGGAGACCCCATCGTTAATCCGCTGGCAACTCGGGCAGGCGTTACAGGGGTCGGGGTTATCCCCCCGGGCCCGGCAGTTTACAGCTTTGGCGAGGATCTTTGCGGCCGTGGTCTTCCCTGTCCCCCGCGGGCCGCTGAAGAGATAGGCATGGGCAATCTTGCCAAGGGCCAAAGCATTTTTCAAGGTGCGGACCACGTGTTCCTGGCCGATAAATCCCTCGCTGAAACTCTTGGGGCGCCATTTCCGGTACAGACTAAGATACTCCAATAGCTTTCCCGCCTTTAAACCAAGATAAAATCATTCTTACCTAACAGAAGCGTTATTTTGCAGCTTGTTTTATATCAGCGTTTCAGTTTTTATCTTTGTTTTGTATAACGCCGGTGTATTCTTTTTATTCGTTTTTCCAACGGTAAACTCCTTTTTCTCCGGGAAAAAATAGCCTTTCTCCCGGGAACTTCATGAGGGCTGGTCAAACCCCCACCGCCGGCGGACCGCCTTTTCCAACCGGGAAAAGAGAAGGCGATCGAAGAAAAGGCCAAGCATGACCACGATGAACATGACGGCGATCACTTGCGCCATATCGTTTAACTCCCGCCCCATCATTAAAAGGTACCCCAAACCGAGGTTGATAAAGAGGAGTTCCCCGGCCATCAGGGAACGCCAGGCAAAAGACCACCCCTGTTTTAACCCGTTCACGATGGAAGGCAGGGCCGCCGGTAAAATGATCCGCAAGAAGAGGACCATCCCTTTGGCCCCCATGTTCCTGCCCGCCCTGATATACAGGGGGGCGACATTTTTTACCCCGCTGTTGGTGGCCATGGTGATCGAGAGGACCGCCCCCATCACGACGACAAAGAGGATTGCCCGTTCATTCAGGCCGAACCAGAGAAGGGACAAGGGCAACCAGCAGATGCTGGGGAGGGTTTGCATCCCCAGGACCAGGGAGCCGACGGTCTCATCCAGCCACCGGCATTTGCCGGTCAGCATCCCTAAAGGGATCCCGATCGCCAGGGAAAGCAAGTAACCGAGGAGGAGCCGCCGGATGCTGATGATGATCGCCAAAAGGTACCTGCCGGACCGCAGGCCCGCGCTGAGGTTTTGGAAGACCTTTTCCGGGGCGGGCAACATATATTCGGGCCATAGCCCGCTATGGGCCAGAAGGTACCACCCCAGGACCAGGAAAAGATAAAAGGCGGTCTTCCTCCAGACAAAACGCATTAGTTCCCACCCCCTTAACCGGTTACCTGCTCCACCAGTTCTCTGCCGGGATTCTGAAAGTCCCGTTTGATCTCTGCCGCCAGTTCGGCAAAGAAGGGGGTCTCCTTCTGCCGGGGCCGGCCCGGCGGCAGCGTGTATTCCCGTTTTACTGTACCGGGGTGACCCGAAAGGAGAATCACCCGGTCCCCGAGGGTAATCGCTTCTTCCACGTTGTGGGTGACGAAGATAATCGTTTTCTTCGTCCGCCGCCAGATCTCTTCCAGTTCCTGCTGGAGCTTTTCCCTGGTCTGAAAGTCCAGGGCGGCAAAGGGTTCATCCATCAAAAGGAGCTCCGGGTTGAGTACCAGAGCCCGGGCCAGGGCGGCCCGTTGCTTCATCCCGCCGGACAACTCATGGACAAAGCAGTTGGCGAAGTCCTCCAGTTTCACCAGGGCCAGAAAATGCATGGCCCTTTCCTTGCTCTCCTTCGCCCCGAGCTTCTGCAGGCGCAGGCCGAAAAGGACATTTTCCAACACGGTCAGCCAGGGAAAGAGGGCCGCTTCCTGGAAGATGATGAGTTTTTCCGCCTTCTTCTCCTTTTTGGCCCGGGAAGAATAGAGCCGGATCTCGCCGTGGTCGGGCAGTTCCAGCCCGGCGATTAAATGCAAGAGCGTGGATTTCCCGCAACCCGAAGGCCCCAGGATACAGGCGAACTCTCCCTCATGGACCGTAAGGTTGATATTGCTTAAGGCCCGGATCAGCCCCTGGGCACTGGTAAAGGTCTTCGTGACATCACGGATTTCCAGTTTCAACCGGGGTTTGGCCCGGCCGTAGGCACGGGCAGGTTCCCCCGGTAAAAAAAACGGCGCGCCGACCGGTTCCTGCTCCCGGCCGCGGCCGGT
Source organism: Bacillota bacterium (assembly GCA_012727895.1). GTDB lineage: Bacteria > Bacillota > UBA4882 > UBA10575 > UBA10575 > JAAYGG01. Next base: position 26,423 of record JAAYGG010000012.1, on the reverse strand, counting down.
AGCAGGTTCCAAGCACGGCAACGCACGGGCTTCGGTCATTTTTCTCCCTCCTGCATTCCATTATTGGCTATGTCTGTGGCCAAGTTTTCTGTATTCAATATACTACCCGGGACAGGAGGAGGTGCATTGTCCAACCGGCTCCCGGTATTTACGGAATTTTGGAATAGTCGCCGCCGGCCGCCGCCTCCAGGAAGGAAAGGTCAAAGATACCGCTTAAATCTGCCGGTACCTGCGGTAAAAAACCTACAGCGTGGGCATTCTCCGCAATTGCGAGAAAAGGTCCGGTCATCGGCAAACAGGTGAAGCGGAGGCGGCTGATGGCGGGTTCCAGGACTTCAGGCGGGAGCGGCTGCCCCATCACTTTTGCCAGTTCGTTGTTGATCTCCGGGAGAAAACGTTCCGGTTCCGCAGCCAATTCCCTTGTCAACCGGAGGTGCGCCTTGACCCATTTGGCCGCCAGTTCCGGGTGGTTTTTGAGAAAAGCGGTTGCTCCCACCAGGTAGGTGGTGGGGTAGAGCCCGTCCGGCCACAGTTCTTCTTCAGCCAGGAAGATGTAACCGCCTTCTTGAACCACCAGCCGGGAAACCCAGGGTTCAACGGTCCAGGCCCCGTCGATCTCCCCGCGGCGGAAAAGCAGGATAATATTGCTGTTGCCCACCGGGTAAAGCTGGATCCCACCTCCTTCTTCCCGGGTCTTCAGCCCGTGCTGCCTTAAGTAATAGCGGAGAGCTATATCCTGGGTATTTCCCAGTTGCGGGGTGGCCAGTCTCTTACCTGCCAGTTCCCGGGGGGACGCGATCTCCTCCCCCTTCCGCAGGACCAGGGCGGAACCGCCGGCACAGGCCCCGGCCAAAATCCGCAGGGCCTGCCCGTTACTCCGCAGGTAGGTGTTGAGGGCCGGGTTGGGACCCACATAGGTCAGGTCCAACCTCCCGGCGAGCAACGCCTCCATGCATGAAGGGCCGGCATTAAAGAGGAAGGGCTGGATCTCCACTTGCGGCCCCAATTCCCGGGCGAAATACCCGCCGGCCATCCCCACCAGGGCTTGCGCATGGGTGATATTGGGGAAATAACCCACCCGCAGCCGGATCTTCCGGGCCGGCGCCACCGGGGCAGAGAAAACGGTAAAAAACAGCAGGAAAGAGAGGAAAAAAACCTTTTTCCGGCTGGTAAAAGGGCCCCGTTCCATCGCAACCCGCCGTCTGATAAAAGAAGTTCGCTTCATGAAAAAGACCCCCTTTCACCGCCAGTATATGCGCATGGGTGAAAAGGGGCTTGGGTCTTAAGGTCTGTCCGGGAAAAAGACGCGGTACCGGGGATTCACCGGGTTCTTTCTTGGGGGTCTACAGGGGACTTATGGAGGTTTTATATGATTTTATCGGGGGTTTTATGAAGGAAAACAATGGTCTTTGGAAAATATTACTTGGAGAAATATTAATTCCCATGGAGAGATATCCATAGAAAAACAGGGATTTTCAGGAGGTGTTATCCCATGTATAACCTGGACCAACTCCTCTCTTATCTGGTCTTTATCACTGTCATCACCTTCATTTTCGAACGGGTCATCGAAAACCTGCTCATCCCTTTTCTCCCTGTCCTGGAAGCAAGATTTGCCCTCAACGTGCCCGCTGGAAACCTTGGCTCCTCCCAGCCTGCGCAGGAGGTGGCGGCAACAGGCACCCGCCCGTCCCGCCGTACCCTGTTGCTGCTCTTCCTCATGTTCGGGATTGGCTTTGGGCTTGCCCTTGCCGAACCCAGGTTCCGCTTTTTCGCCGGCGGGCTGGGGGTACCGGCCGTCCCCATCCTGGATTGCCTTTTTACCGCCGCCTTGATCGCCGGCGGCTCGCAGCCCCTGCATTCCCTGGTGGAAAGGGTCCGGCGGAAATAAAAAACCAGGGCCGTTCCCCCGCCAACAGGCAGGGAAGGCGGCCCCGGCGGTCATCCTACCCGGTCCTGTCCCGGACGGCCAACTCTCTTTGGCATAACCGGCGGTCATAGAAAGATGCCAATTTCGCTCCTAATAACTCTCCTCTGCAAAGCGCTGTCTTTCCGCCCACAAACCAAGGCCCGGGTTCTTCACGAAATAAACCTCTTCGCCGTTGACAGTATTAAAGCCTTCCTGTAAAGCCGCCGGGTTGTAGCGGTTTTCCGCCTCCGCCAGGTCCATGTAGGCAAAATTCACCTGTTCAATTTCGTCCCTGGTCAGGCCCCCCGGGGCATAGACCACCCGGAACCGGCCTTCCGGCGAGCCGTGGATAAGGTGGGCGGCGGCGGAAAGGTTCTCCTGGAGGTCCTCTTGTTCCGCCACGAGTTCCAGGATGCGGTCCCGGCCGGCATACCCGTATTTCCGGATCAACCGGTCGATCCCTTTATCCTCCCCGAACTGGCGGATACCCGGGGCGATAATGATCAACTCCCCGCCGTCGGCCACGGCCATCCGCAAGCGGTAGACGGCTTTATTCCCCAGCCAGGTGCTTTTGAATTCCGCCGGGTCCAAGTAAACCACGGCCTTGGGCAGGGGCCGGTCCAGGAGGATCAGGTTATGCTCCTGGCTTGAGCGGACAGCCTCTTCAAAAACCCGGCGTTCACGGCCGATAAAGAGCCCGTGCAGGCGGATCCCGCCGTCCGCAGCGGCGGTGGTGACGGTCAGGATGTATTGGAGAGGCATCCCGCCCAGGAACTGTTCTTCCGCATAGTCAAAGAGCCGGCGCGGGGGCGAGTGGTCCCGGCCCATGATCCGTTCCATCCCGTAGACCGCCCCTAAGAAATGGGATTTGTCGATGATCTCCTTGCCCCCGCAGCCGACAAAGATATTCTTATTGTAATTGGCCATTCCCACCACTTCGTGGGGGACGACCTGACCGATGGAGACCACCAGGTCGTAGTCTTTCTCCATCAGCCTTTTGTTGATCTCTACCTTTACGGGGTAATCGACCAGCCCTTCAGAGAACTCCGCGAGGCGGGAGGAAGGAACCTCGCCGATCTCCACCAGGTCCCTGCGCCAGTCATGGACAAAAAACCGGTCCGCCGGGATCTCCCCGAACATGACGGTCCTCTCCGTTTCGCCCAAGGGCAGGTGGGTGCCGAGGGCCGGCATGATATCCACCTGGCATTCCGGGGCAAGCATCCCGTAGAGGATCTGGGTGATCACCCCCGCCCCCGAATGAAACCGGGTGAAGTCAGGCGGTACAAGCAGGACTTTTTTCAATTCCTGTCCCAGCCCGTCCAGCCAGATACGTAAAGCCTCCTCCACGCGCGCCCGCACCCGGGGCAGGGCCAGGTCTTCTCCTGGCAGGTTCAAGCTATACACCTGTTCCTTCCTCCTTTCCTCCGGCGGCCGGCTTTCAGTCCACCGGATCGCTGGTTATCTCCGCCCCCGGGGTCAACCACTGGGTATGGAAGACGCCGGGCTTGTCGGTCCGCCGGTAGGTATGGGCCCCGAAATAGTCGCGCTGGGCCTGGAGGAGGTTGGCCGGAAGGACCGCCCGGCGGTAACCGTCAAAATAGGCCAGCGCGGAGCTGAATGCCGGTACCGGCAGTCCCAGGTTGACCGCGACACTGACCACCTTTCTCCAGTTTTCCTGGGCTTTTTCCACCGCTTCCCGGAAGTAGGGGGCCAGCAAGAGGTTGGCAAGGTCCGGCTTTTCCGCATAAGCCTCTTTAATCCTCTCCAGGAACTGGGCCCGGATGATGCAGCCGTTCCGCCAAAGCAGGGCGATCTCGCCGAATTTCAGTTCCCACCCGTACTCTTTGGCCGCCTCCCGCATGAGGGCAAATCCCTGGGCATAGGAGCAGATCTTCGAGGCGTACAAAGCCTGCCGGATCGCTTCAATAAACTCTTCTTTATCCCCTTGGTACTTGCCGTCGGGCCCGGAAAGCACCTGTGAAGCGGCGACCCTTTCCTCTTTTATCGCCGAGAGGAAGCGGGCAAAGACCGCCTCGGCAATGGTCGGAGCGGGGACGCCCAGATCCAGCGCGGCCTGGCTGGTCCATTTACCTGTCCCCTTCTGCCCGGCGGTATCCAGGATCAGTTCAACCAGCGGCTTCCCGGTTTCCTTATCCTTTTTCCCCAGGATATCCGCGGTAATCTCAATAAGGTAGCTGTTGAGTTCCCCCCGGTTCCATTCGGTAAAGATCCGGTGCATTTCATCGTAGGAGAGGCCCAGGGCGTGTTTCATGATGTAGTAGGCTTCACAGATCAGCTGCATATCCCCGTATTCGATCCCGTTGTGCACCATCTTGACGAAATGGCCGGCGCCGTCGTTTCCCACCCATTGACAGCAGGGGGTGCCATCCGCCACCTTGGCGGCGATCTTCTGGAAGATCGGCGCCACGTGCGGCCAGGCCTCCGGGGAACCCCCCGGCATAATACTGGGCCCCTTTAAAGCACCCTCCTCCCCGCCGGAGACCCCGGTCCCGATATAGAGGAGGCCGGCCTCCTCCACCTTCTTCGTCCGGCGGATGGTATCGGGGAAATGCGAATTGCCGCCGTCGATAATAATATCGCCTTTTTCCAGGAGGGGGATTAACTGATCGATAAAAGCGTCCACCGGTTGCCCGGCCTTCACCATGAGCATAATCTTCCGGGGCTTTTTGACCGCAGCCACCAGTTCTTGCAGGGAATAGGTACCGATGATCTTCCGGCCTTCCCCCTTTTCTTTCAAAAAATCGGCGGTTTTTTCCGGCGTCCGGTTATAGACGGCTACTGTAAAACCTTTCTCCTCCATATTGAGGACCAGGTTTTGGCCCATCACCGCCAGGCCAATCAGGCCAATATCCGCTTGCGCCATGGTTTTCCTCCTCTTCTTTTTTCATTTTTCCCGGCCCCAACCGGCAGCGGCGCCGTTAACGGCAACCCATGGGATTGTTCATGGGAACCGCCGCCACTGCGGCGCCGCCCCGCCAGGCCGGACTGCGGCTAGACACCGCTGAAGGCGGCGAACCCCCCATCGATCGGGACCACCACCCCGGTGACAAAAGCCGAAGCATCGGAGACCAGCCATAAGACCGTCCCCACCAGGTCTTCCGGGTTGCCAAAGCGCCCCATGGGCGTATGGGCAATAATCTTCTTCCCTCTTTCCGTTAATCCCCCGGTCTCCTTATCCGTCAGCAAGAACCGGTTCTGCTCGGTCAGGAAGAACCCCGGGGCAATTGCGTTCACCCGGACCCCGCCCGGGGCGAGATAGACCGCCAGCCACTGGGTGAAGTTGGAAACCGCGGCTTTAGCTGCGGAATACGCCGGTACCTTGGTCAAGGTGCGCATGGCGCTCATGGAGGAGATATTGAGGATCACCCCTCCCCCCTGGGCGGCCATGGCTTCGCCAAAGATCTTGCTCGGCAGGAAAGTACCGGTAAAGTTCAGGTTGAAGACGGACTGGGCCGCCTCGGGATCCAGGTCGAAGAAGGTCTGAACCCCGGAGTCCTCCAGGTCTTCCCGGGAAAAGAATTCGTTTGTCGTTGCCCGCGGGTGGTTACCGCCGGCCCCGTTAATAAGGATATCGATCTTCCCGAATTCCTTGAGGATGAGCTCTTTGGCGGAGACCAACTCCTCGTTCTCCAGAACGTTGACTTGCACCGCCAGGGCTGTGCCGCCCTGCTCCTCGATCTCACCGGCTACCTTCCGCGCTGCCTCGCCGTTATAGTCCAGGACCGCCACACGGACGCCCTCGGCAGCCAGAGCCCGGGCCAGTTCACTGCATAAAACACCGCCACCGCCGGTAATAACTGCGGTTTTCCCTTGGATATTGAAAAGAGCGTTCATCTCTTCACCTCCCCTCGCTGTAGCAAACCAGCTGGAAGCTGGATCTCTGGCTCGTCAATTACTACTGAAAGCCGGTATGGCTCCATGCCAATCAACACCGGGGCAAACCACTAAGCCGGCCGGTCGAAAAAAGAAACACCGGCATCCTCAACCCGGAAACGCCCCGGTGCTCTCCCGCGGCACCAGGAGAGGGGTGAGCACCGTCTTGGGGGGCGTCGGGTTCTTCTGCAACACATTATAGAGGGTCTGCACAGCCGCCATTGCCATCGCCTCCCCCATGTTATCCACCGAAGTCAAACTGGGCGTGGTCATCTCGGCCAAAAGCAAGTTGTTAAAACCGACGACCGACACATCCCCCGGTACTTTGTAGCCCAGCTTCAGCAGGGCTTTTAACGCACCGGCGGCCGTCAGGTCCTCGCCGGTGACAATCGCGGAGAACTTCTTCTTTTCCTCCAGGAGGCGGTAGACCCCCTCTTCTCCCCCTTCCAGGCTCCTGGGGATCTCCAGCACTTTTCTTTCATCCAGGCCGTTTTCCCGCGCCCCCCGGCGGAACCCTTCGAGTTTGGCCAGGCCGCTAAAGCTCTTGGTGTCGATAAAATAGTAGATATCCCTGTGCCCCAGCTTTACCAGGTAGTTAACGGCTTCCCTGATCCCTTCCCCCTCGTCGCAAAGGATAGAGTAGATATTCTCCCCCTCCAGGAAGCTGTTGATGAGGACAACCGGGACGCTCCTCCCGGCGGTCAGGATATGCTTGTTCCCGGTACGTTCCCTGAAGACCGACCCGACCAGGATCAAACCGTCCACCTGCTGTTCCAGCATCACCTGGATATACCTTTTTTTCTCCTCCGGCTCGCCGCCGGTGTTGGAGAGGAGCACATTATAACCCAGGTCTTTAAAGCCGCGTTCGATAGTATAAATGACCCTGGCGAAAAACATATCCCTGATATCAACGGTGAGGACGCCGATGGTCCGCATGGAGTTGATGACCAGACCCCGGGCCACCGCATTGGCCACGAAATTCGTCTGTTCTAAAATCTTCTGTACTTTTTCCCTGGTTTCCGGCTTCACCTGGTCCGGGTTGTTAATGACCCGGGAAACGGTGGCAATCGAGACGCCGGCCAGGTCGGCAATGTCTTTCATTCGCATTTTGACTCACCCAAATCTGCATTCCGAAAACGCTTACATTTATCGCCCGCCGGATGTGCCCACCGGATTCGCACAGGAAATCCGCAAACCGGTTCGCGCATCAGACCTGCTACCGGATTCGCGCACCCGTCAACAAAACCACAGCCCGGCAGGGTTGTTACAAGGAAATCCCCAAAAACTCCTGGAAGTTGCGGAAGAAGAGCCCTTCCACATCCTTCCGGATGGCCTCCTCCGTAATTTGCCAGCCGGTGGCCGCCAGGTCCTCATATTTCTCCGTTAAGACCCGGGCAATCTCCTTCCGGCTGTGGTCCCATTTGTAGACCAGCTGATCCAGGACCCGGGCGTCGGAGTGCTGGGGGATAAAGCTCAAGCCCAGAAGTTCCAGGCGCATGCCGGTGAGTTCCCGGATCAGCCCGGGTGTGTTCAAAAACCACCAACAGCCAAAGGGCATCAGGTTCCCGAATTTCCGGGCGGCCACGCATAGTTCATGCTGGTTTTCCCGGGAAAGGAAGGTGACAAGGAACTTATTCTCCGGATAAGCAGCGCAGAGGTTTTCCACGGTCTCAATCCGGGAGCGCCCCACACTGTCACCGGCCAGCCGCAGCGCCGGGTTGACCAGTTTCTTCACGCCGATCATCAAAGCCAGGGGAAGTCCGCTCTCCCGGCAGAAGGGGAGGATTGCCTTCTCCAACAGTTGGCCCCTGGGACTCTCCTCCGGAAAAGCGAAGGCGGGCGGGAGCGAGACCGCTAGATACAACGGGTTCATCCTTTTAGCCCATTCTTCCAGGAAGCGCCGGACCTCCGCAAAGGTGCGGCCGGTCATCGCCAGGTCCACCTCATAGCCGGCACTCTGTAAAGAGGCGGCGGCCTCCGGCCATTTATTCAAAAGCACATCCAGGCGAAGGGCGGCTAAAAAACGCCGGTCAACCGGGTAATTCTCCTGCCAATACCTGCTCTCTTCCGGGTCAAAGGGGTCGTTCGTCATGACCACCGCTTTTACCCCCGCCTTTTGGCAAACCAGATCCACGTGTTCCTCCGGGGTCAGCCCAGCAAAAAACTCCCGGTATTCGGCGAGGGCACGGGTGGAAGTGTCAAGCCCCAATAACTTCAGGGTGGTCAGGACGCCGCGGCAGGCCTCGCTCACCGGGGAGCGCTCCAGGAAAAGCGTCTCCCAGACCAGATCCGCCTGGGCCGTCAAGGGCAACCGCCAGAACTCTTCGGTCTTTTCCGGCCGGTACCTGAGGGTCTCCGCCACCAGGTAATGATAGGTCAAAAGCTCGTCGATCCCCCGGAGCATCATATTGCCAAAAGAGGGGGGGAAGAGGTGTGTATGTATATCCACCAGGGGGGTGTTATCAATGATCGCCGCGACTTTCGCCCGCAGTTCCGTTCCGTTCATCATCCGGACCGACTCCCCTTTCTCTAATATGTAAACGCTTACATTCAGTATACTAAAAAATTTTGCCCCATTCAAGATTCTTTCTGTAAAAAACGCCGGCCTATTCCGCTGGGAAGGAGATAACCCGCCCTTCATCGGCCAACTGGCGGGCGGCCAGAGCCGCCCCGGTAACGTAAAAAATCCCCGGCGGTGAAGTTTACGATTGCGCCTGAAGCGGGGAACAGTCTTAAAATTCTACATCATTAAAATCATTGCTGCAGGAATTGGGAGAACTCTTCCGAATTAATCATATGGAATTCGTCTTCTGGGATTCGCCTTCCGGCGGCAAAGGCTCCCGGACCCTAAAAACCAAGGAGGTCCAGCCCATGGAACCCACTCTTTATGCGGTGATGAAATTCCGTCCGCTCCATGAACCTCCCGATGACCAGAGAGAAAAGATGAATAAAATAATCGCCCTGCAGAACAGGATCTTCCAGCCTTACCTGGCTTCCCGTTTTATCCTTTCCGGATTTGAGGGCGAAGGGGTTCTTTATGTACAGGAAGCGCCAAGGTTCCTCCATCTTTTACAGTTAATAGATCTGGAGATGCACCCGCTCCGCTTTCAATTCACCCTTGGCGTCGGTACCATCGCCACCGGGTTGAAAAGGCGTCAGCATGAGAATACCATAGAAATCAAGGGGCCGGCGGTCACCGCCGCCAAAAAGGCCTTCAAGGACCTGGCCGGCGGGGACCAGGATGTGGCCGTACGGTTTCCCTCACCTTTTCTGACCAGGTTAACCAATTCCCTTTTTGCCGTGGAGAGCGATCTGCGCAACAATTGGAGTATCGCCCACCGGGAAACGATTAAACTGGCCCGGCAAGGCCTGACCCAAATCGAAATGGCGGAGATCCTCGGTATTACCCAGGCGGCTGTCAGTCAAAGGCTGAAACATGCCCGCTGGGAGCGGTACGGGCAGATCTGCCGTATGCTTTGGGAGCTCCTTTCCCATGTCCGCTGGCGCACCCTTCTCCCCTGGGACCTCCAGAAAACCCTGGGAAAACCGGAATAACCCCCGTTCCGGGCAAGCATGCCCTTTTTATTCTTCTTTTTCCTGAGCCCTCTCAACCTTGGCCCGGCTTTTTTTCTCAACCTTGGCCTGGCCTTCCTCCACCTTCGCGGGTTCCTCCGCCCGCCGCCAGCAGTGCTCGAAGAGCAGGCTGGCAATAAACGCGGTCAGCGGTACCACCATTACCATTCCCAGGCTTCCGGAGAATGCCCGGACAATCTCGGAAGCGATCATATCCAGGTTAATGATTTCCAGGTACGGATCCCGGTAAGCCATAATCAGCAGGAGCAAGGGGACGGAACTGCCGGTATAGGCCAGGATCAGCGTATTGGCCATTGTCCCCATCACATCACGTCCCACATTCATCCCGGACCGGAAGAGATCCGCCGCGCCCAGTGCAGGGTTGGCCTTTTTCACTTCCTCAACAGCAGACGAGACCGACATGCTGACATCCATCACCGCGCCTAGGGCGCCGATGATAATCCCGGCGAACAGCAGCCCCTGAACATCCAGGTTAACTTCTTGGGGGATATAAGAGAGGGCTCCCGCTCCCTCAATCCCGTACCCGGTGAGGCTGGCGGCCTTCCCTGCCAGCATGGCCGCTACCCCGGCCACCCCCAACCCGCCGATGGTCCCGAGGATTGCCGCCAAGCTCTTGCAGGAAAAGCCCGCGACAATGGCGATGGTTATCATGGTAGCAACAGCGGCGACCAATACGGTTAAACCCACCGGGTTATGCCCGCGTAAAAGGCCGGGGAGGAGGATCTTCCAGACGATAATCATGGTTAATAATAACGAAATAAGAGCCTTCGCTCCCTTGCGCCAGCCAATGGCCAGCAAAGCCAGGACAAACAGGAAGACCAGGATATAAATGGGGGGCTCCCGTAAGTAGTTGGCGATAAAGGCTTCTTTGATAACCCCCTCTTCCACCTGTAACGCCACGATAACGCCGTCGCCTTGGGTAACATGGATACCGTAAATCGGGTTATCCATGCCGTAATTATAGACAACAACCTCTTCGCCCTTGAATTCCCCGGAAAGAATCCGCACTTTTAAAACCTGGTCCATTACGGGTTCCCCGGTCATAGCGTCGAGCGTTTCTTCCTCGGAAATCACTTGGAGTACCCGGCCCCGTGCATACTTGGTATGAAGAAAATCGATACCGGGATCGATCTCAACCGCCCCGGCATCATCCAGCCATATCATTTCCCCGTTGTTATAGGTATTATCCATATCATTGTTATAGGTGCTATCAATATCATCCGTCGCCATCGCCGGAAACGGTAAGGAGACAAAAAGGAAAGCCGCGAAAAAAAGCCCAGTCCAAAAAGGCCAGCGCCTCATAAGGACACCCCCAACGCCTGATTTCTTCACCAGGAACGGGAAACACCCGGACCCGGTTAATCTATTCGCCCCGCTTTTTCCCTTTCCTGCTGGAAATAAGAGAAATAAATAAAAATCTCCATTTATCTGCTATTTTCGGCTGCTTTGCGCCGCGCCAAGACCCTTTCGGTTATCTGGCGGGCATTCTCGCTGAGCAGTGCGATCTCTTCAGCGGTCAAACCGGCGCCCCGGCCTACTCTTATCGCCAGTTCCTGCGCGAAGAGGTTGTCGGGGGTATGGGCGTCGGAATTAATCAGCAGCTTGGCCCCGGCTTTTCTGGCCATATTGACCACATGGCCATTGGAGAAAGAGTGCCCCTTTCGCAAAGAAACCTCCAGATAAACCCCGTTTTCCTTTGCCAGGCGTGCTTCCTCCAAGGTAATCAGGCCTGGATGGGCCAGGATATCAACGTCCGGGCAACTGACCGCTGCCAGGTTGGTCCCGGGCTCCACCGGTTCGACCAGGGTCTCCCCGTGGACTACCACCAGTTCGGCTCCGAGTTCACGGGCTCTTGCCGCCAGGGGGGCAACGGCGCCGGCAGGGATATTTGTCAATTCCACCCCCGCGATGGCCGTTATTCCCCAGTATTTTTCGGCCAAAGCCGCATCCGCTTTCACTTCCCGGATGATCCGTTCCATAGTGGATGCGGAGACATGATCCGTTACCGCCACCACCCGGCGTCCGCTGGCGGCGGCAAAACGGATGAGTTCTATGGGGAGCATTATCCCGTCACTGAGAAACGAATGCATGTGAAAATCGGAAAAAGAAAAATCCATAATACCACCCCTGCTTGTCCAGTTTTTTTATGTTTAGGAAAGGTCCAAATAGGAACCGGCTTCCACCTGTTCCGGCAGTTCCACCAGGATCACATCAAGGCCGATTTTTTTAATCTTTTCCCAGGGAATGACGATCTCGCCCCCCCTGCCGAAGAGCCGGAAAGATCTCCCGGGTTCCGGCGCCACAATCGCCAATATCCTGCCGGTTTGGGGTTCGATCTCCAGGTCGGTGGGAAAGCCCAGCTTTCTCCCGTCAATAATATTCACTATCTCCCTGGCTCTTAGCTCCGATGTTTTCGCCAGCAAAATACCCCTCCTCCTGCCCTTATATTATATGCAGAAGACCGGGGGTGTGCAAAAAGAACAAAAAATAATCCGCAGGGCAAAAACCCGCCCGCGGCTTAACCGGTTGTTACCTGCTGACCGCATCAACAGCGGCTTCTCCTGTTTCCAGAATCCGGACCACCAGGCGGTTGGGGACGCAGACAATCGTCGCGCCGGGCCTCTTAATCCAGCCGGTGGCAAGGCAAGTCTCCCGGGGGCAGAAGGGTTCCTCCCCCCGGCGTAAACGGACCGCCCCGTCCGCCACCTCTAAAAAGGCCTGCCCGCCCCGGAGGGTCAAGGGAATCACCTCCGCTTCCTGCCCGGCCAGGGCCAGGCGCAGGACCTCCCGCCCCTCCTGTACCACCTGTACCTCCTGTAAACCGCCGGAAAAACTCCCCGCCCGCCAGGCCAGCAAGAAAATGCCGGCCAAGAAGAGAAAGACCAGCAGCCACCGGTCGGCCTTTGTCATCATCCATCCGCGCCCCTCTCTAAACAGACAATTCGGCAACGGCCTGCCAGAGCATGAAGGCGCCGATACCGATGAAGAGAAATGCCGCGCCCAGTTTCAGGTAGAAGGGGGGAACATACCTGGTGATCAAATCCCCAAAGAATACCCCGATCAAAGTGACAGCCGCCAGCGCAAGCGTGGACCCTAAAAAAACTTCCAGCGGCGCCCGGCATTTGGTTACCAGCGTGAAAACAGCCAGTTGCGTTTTGTCGCCCAATTCGGCCAGGAACAAAGTGCTAAACGCCAACAGGATTACCTGCCATTTCATCGTCTTCTTCTTAACCCCCCGTGCGTGGTGGCACCAATCAGTCCCGGTTGCTTGCTCCATTACTATGATTTATATGCAAAGGGAAAAATATTAAAAGAAAAAAAGGGGCAAAGCCCCATGAAGACAAATTTGGGGTGAACGGAGGGATTTGAACCCTCGACCTCCAGGGCCACAACCTGGCGCTCTAACCAACTGAGCTACGCCCACCATACCGTAAATATATTATCACAGGACGGGGAATACGTCAATAGCACCCGCCGGACTTTTAATCGGAATGAAAATGGGAGGAATCGGGCAACTGGACCCGCGGGCTGAAGCCCTTGGTTTTTTTCGGGAACTCCAGGTAGAATTCGGTGCCGTTCTCCAGCCCGGACTTGACTTTAATCTCCCCGCCCAGTTCCCGGAGGAGTTGCCTGACGACAAAAAGGCCGTAACCATGCCCGGACTCGCTCTTTGAGGTTACCCCCGGGATAAAAACCCGCTCCGGGTTGTCGCCCGGGATTAATGTCGGGGTCCAGATCTGGAAAACGAACTTCTCTTCCGTATCCCAGATATAGACATGGATCTCCCGGTCCGGCGCGTCTTTGGCTTTTTGGGCATCCACGGCCTCAATGGCATTCTGCAAAAGGTTGCTAAAAATCCGGTTTATCTTTGACCAGGAATAATCGAAATCCTCCAAGGTGATCAGGGAATCAACCACCAGCTTTATATTTTCTTCCAGCGCCCTGCCCCGGAAGGTCGTGAAAAGAATATACAAAACAGGGCATTGGATATGCCCAAAGGCCTTGGTCTCCCGGATGGTCTCCTGTTCATGCCGGAGATATTCCAAGATATTTTTCGTATCTCCCAACTCCGCCCAGGCTTTAATGATACTGAGCTGGTTATAGAAGTCATGTCGCTGGGCCCTCAGGTTTTGGATCGTCTCCTCGCTTTGTTTTTGTTGGATCCGGTTAATCCTGAACTCGATCTCTTCCTGCTCGAAAAAATCCTTGAGCACAAAGATGGAGATGACCCCGGCGAAAATTAAAATTGAAGCAAAGACCTGGACATATATATATGTGGCAATTATTGCCGGCGCAGTATTGTCTTGCAAAAACCCTTCATTCATGAGATATGTAAAAGAGAAAATGCCAAGGCCCAAGATAATAATCCCCTGGAGAATTATTATCCAACTCACGAAAGCTAGTACTCGCTTTCTTGTTTTTGGTTCAGGCTTTGGCATTTTTCTCTTCCGAAAATAAAAATGATAGATTGAGGTTCTCATACCTCATAGCCAACAGGACATAGATCAGGTTAAAGGCTACTTCGGTCAGGGTTATAAACAAAAATAAACCAAGGCTGTCCCGGGCACTTGCACGTATATTTGTATAAATGAACAAATTCATTGTAATAGTTACTGAACTCAACATGGTGAGAAGCAAGGCGAAAACCACACCAACAATGCTCTTTCTTAAGGGGAGTTTGAAAACAAAAGCAACAACGCCTACCATTAACACGTAAAAAAGCAACATGTTATAGGGCGACGGAAGAAACCTGCGGCAAGCTGTGAAGCAAAATGCTATAATGACAGATATAATGATGGCTCTTGACAATATAATTCTCTCGCCAACAGCTTTTACAGCAGAATGCACACTTATGAAATAAACAATAGATGTGCCGAAGACAAATTTCAGGTAGATAAAAGAAAACACAGAATCAGCTAGTAATAAATCTTCCACCATGCGTTATACCCCTACTCTTTCATCTCTGGTTGATACATACAAACCCAACATGCACTGGCCAGGTTTGCGGCGGCGATGACCATTAAGACCGAGGTCAACAGGGAATAGATGAGTTTTTTCATTACTCTCCCTCCTTTCTCTTTTCTATTTTTTCCCTAAGCACCGGGGAAACCGCGAGTGCCTGCCATCCCATCCCCAGCAGCAGCGCTTTTGTCAGTAAGAAATTGCTTGTCTTGAGAAAATAGATTAAGAAAAAGAAAAAGAACAGTAGAAGAACAACTGTCCAAATCCTTAAAACTCGCCTTTGTGCCGGCGGGATCTTTTTATTCGTGGTCTCCCGGGGGGCAAAGATCAAAATTACCGTTGCCAAGACCATAAAAGCCGTAAGGTTCCATAAAAAACCTTCCGGCCAGGGAAGATATTTGACGCCAAGACCCAAAGAGCCAAAAACCACCCCGCTAATCAATGCGCAGCGGGTGGGTGTCCTGGCATGGACCCCGCCGGTGAAAGTACGCAAACTGCCGGCGAATAGGAGGGCAGCCATTGTTTGTTTAACTGTCCCCAGCACCAGCGAAACGAAGAAAATAACCAACATTGAATAACCGGTGGAAATAAGGCCTTCCAGGGCAAAGGCGATCCTGCGCTCTTTTTTCCCGTCCGGCTCAGCCTCTATAGCTGTACAGAGCCGGGAGCTTAAATTTGCAGCCAATTCATGGAGGGTCATTGTTCTCCCCCATTTCACTGCCGGTTATTCCTTATTGTTTGCGCCTCCTGGTTGTTAATATATATAAGTCATTCGACACAAAGGCAATATTTCCTTCTTTTTCTAAAATTTTTTACCCGGCCACTACCATGGGAAGGGTTCCACCAAACCATTTTCCCTGTTTTCCTGGGCAGCGCCTGCCATGGCTTCGTGAAGGCTGCGCAAAAAAGCCGCGCCCGCTTCGCCAGCGGCCACAGGGGAACTGCCGGCATTGGCGGCCAATTTTCTCACCAGGGCGCTGCCGACAATGACCCCGTCGGCAAAGGAGGAGATCTGCCGGGCTTGCGCCGGTTGGGAGATGCCAAAGCCGACCGCCACCGGATGGCCGGTTAGCTTTTTCACCCTGCCGGCCAATTCCGGAAGGTCAGGAGGGAGCGTGGGCCTTTCCCCGGTCACCCCCCGGACGGAAACCAGGTAGATAAAACCAGTGGTCAGGGCGGCGGCAGCTTTAATCCGCCCGGGGGAACTGGTCGGCGCCACCAGCATATTCAGGGCAATACCGTTTTTCTCCGTCGGCAGCTGGAGCCCGCTGGCCTCTTCCGGGGGTAGATCCGGGATGACCAGCCCGTCAACACCGGCCTCCGCCGCCTCCGCCAAGAAACGTTCCGTCCCATACTGGTAGATAAGGTTATAATAGACCAGGAGGACGATGGGGATGGAAACCAGGCGCCGGTTTTTCGCCAGGAGCCGCAGGAAGATTTGCAACCGGAAACCATTGGCCAATGCCCGCTGGGCCGCTTCCTGGATGACCGGGCCGTCGGCCAGGGGGTCGGAAAACGGTATTCCCAGTTCAATCAGGTTCGCACCGCCTTTCTCCAAATAAGGCAGGATGGTAAAGGTGGCCGCCATCTCCGGATCGCCGGCCATGATGAAGGGGATCAGGGCCGTCCCGCCCTTCTCCTTTATCTCACGGAATTTATCCGCCACTTTATTCTTTATAATACTCTTCATAGTTCAACCCCCGTTTCCGCGGCAACGGTCTTCATATCCTTGTCTCCCCGGCCGGAGATGTTCACCACGATCAGCCTGTTTCTGGAGAGCCGGGGCGCTTCCCGCAGGGCGCAGGCCAGGGCGTGGGCGCTCTCCAGGGCCGGGATGATCCCTTCTTTCCTGGATAAAAGGACCAAAGCATCCAGGGCCTCGGCGTCGGTGACCGTTTCGTAGCGCACCCGCCCGCTGTCCTTCAGGAAGGCATGTTCCGGGCCGACGCCGGGGTAATCCAGCCCGGCGGAGATGGAATGGGTCGGCAGGATCTGCCCTTCATCGTCCATCAGGAGATAACTGAGGGCGCCGTGCAAAATCCCGGGCCGCCCGGCACTAATGGACGCCGAGTGTCTGCCGCTTTCCAGCCCTGCACCGCCCGCCTCCACCCCCACCAGTTGTACCTCCCGGTCTTGTAAAAAGGGGTGGAAGATGCCAATGGCGTTGCTGCCTCCCCCAACGCAGGCATAGATACAGTCCGGGAGCCGGCCGGCGGTCTCCAAAACCTGTTCCCTGGTCTCCTGGCCGATGACCGACTGGAAATCCCGGACCATCAGCGGATAGGGATGGGGCCCAACCACCGAACCGATAAGGTAATAGGTATCATCCACATTAGCGACCCAATCCCGGATTGCTTCATTGGTGGCATCCTTCAGGGTCCGGCTGCCGGACCGTACCGGCCTGACCTCCGCGCCCAGGAGCTTCATGCGGAAAACATTCAACGCTTGGCGGCGGATGTCTTCCTCCCCCATGTAGACCACGCATTCCAGCCCGAACAGGGCGGCGGTGGTGGCGGTGGCCACCCCGTGCTGGCCGGCCCCGGTCTCCGCCACAATTCTCTTTTTCCCCATCCGGCGCGCCAGTAAAATCTGGCCCAGGGTATTGTTGATCTTATGGGCCCCGGTATGGTTGAGGTCCTCCCGTTTCAGGTAGAATTCCACCCCGAATTCTTCGGAAAGGCGCTGCGCCCGGTAGAGGGGGGTGGGCCGCCCGGCATAGACCTGCAGGTAATAATAGAATTCCTTCAGGAAACCCGGGTCCTGCCGGCAGGAAAGATAAGTCTCCTCCAATTCGTCAAGGGCACGCATTAATGTCTCCGGTACATACTGCCCCCCATAAGCGCCGTAATATCCCCGTCGTGCAAGGGCGTTCATCTTCTGTCTCCTCCTTACCCTTTATTCCTGTCGTCCCAAACCCGCACCTGCCGGATAAACTCCTCCATTTTCCGGCGGTCCTTCCGGCCAGGACAGCTTTCCACCCCGCTGCCGACATCCACAGCGGAAGGGCGGACCGTCTCCAGGGCCGCCCGGATATTCTCCGGCCGCAAGCCGCCGGCTAAGACCAGGGGGAGCCCCAGTTCCCGGAAGGGAAAGGCCTTCTCCCACGGGAAGGTTTTCCCAGTCCCCCCTTCCCGCCCCGCTTCGTACCGGTCAAGGAGCAAGGCCCGGTAGCCCTTTTCCGCCAGGGCCGGGCTGGGCCGGTCTCTCCCCACAGCCAAAGCTTTGATGACCCGCCGGGTTGGCAGGCCCGGGTCTGCTGCTTCGCCATGAACCTGCATGAGATCGAGCAGCCCCTCCTGCCAAAGCCTGCGCCACCCGGGGCCGGAGCGGCCGGTGATCACCCCCACCCGGATGATAAAGGGCGGGAGCTTCTTCAGGATCTCCCCGGCCGCTTCCTGGGTGATCTCCCGCGGCGAGGGCGCGAAGATAAAGCCCAGGGCGTCCGCGCCCGCGGCCACGGCGGCCAGGGCATCCTCAAGGTTGGTGATCCCGCAGATCTTTATCGCCGTCATGGCCGGCCCTCCAGCAACTCCCGGAGCGCGGCGCCTGGGTCCCTGCTGCCTGCCAAAGTCTCGCCGATCAAGAACCCGTCCACCCCCAGTGCGGACAAGGCCAGTAAATCCCGGTGGTTTTTGATCCCGCTTTCACTGATGACCGGGTATTCTTTTGGCACCAACGGGTGGATCCGGAAGGTGGTCTCCAGGGAGACCCGGAAGGTCTTCAGGTCCCGGTTGTTGATCCCTATCAGATCCGGGCCGGTGGCCAGCGCTGCTTCCAATTCTTCTTCCTTATGGACTTCGGCCAGGACCGCAAGGCCGTATTCCCGGGCGCAAGCCGCCAGTTCGGCAGCCTGGCCCCGGGAGAGGATCGCCATAATCAGAAGGATGGCATCGGCCCCGGCCGCGGCGGCTTCCTCAACCTGGCAGGGATCGATAAAGAAGTCTTTCGCCAGAACCGGCAGTTTGGTGACGGCTCGCACAGCCCGCAGGTCATGGTAGCCGCCCCGGAAGAATTTCTCCTCTGTCAGAACGGAAATGGCGGCGGCGCCGTTTTCTTCATAGAGAACCGCTGTTTTTACCGGATCCAGCCCGGGAGCGATGGGCCCCCGGGAGGGAGAAGCCCTTTTTATCTCCGCAACCACCGCGATCCCGGGGGCGGAAACCGCCGAACGAAAACGGCTCCTGCCGGACGGGTGTACACCGGGCGGGTTCCCGCCAGGCGAGCTTCGAATAGACAGGTCCCCTCTCTTCTCCGGCGGGTCCACGAACGGGCGGGTCCGTTTTTTCTTCTTAATCTCCTCTTTCTTATGGGCCAGAATTGCTTCTAAATACATACCGCCTGCTCCTTATGGGAAAACGCGGCAAGATCCTCCACCTTGGCCAGGGCGGCCCCGGAATCGATGATCCTTGCCGCCAGTTTCACCCCGTCTTTAATCGTACCGGCCCGGCCCGCCACATAAAGGGCGGCGCCGGCATTCAACAGCACCACATCGCGGCGGGGGCCTTGCTCACCGCTTAAGACCGCCCGGAGGATGGCGGCGTTTTCCTGCGCGCTTCCACCCCTGAGCCGTTCCACCGGGCAATGGGAAAGCCCGACTTCCTCCGGGTGTAATGTAAACGAACGGATGCGGCCGTTCACAACCTCACAAAGGGAATTCTCGCCGGCCAGGGAGAGTTCGTCAATCCCGCCGGCGCCGTGGACCACCAGCGCCCGCCTGACACCGAGCCGGGCCAGAACCCCGGCCAGGACCGGGACGAGTTCCCGCCGGAAGACCCCGGTTAACTGGTACTCGGCGCCCGCCGGGTTGGTCAACGGCCCCAGCAGGTTAAAGACAGTACGGAACCCCAGTTCCCTGCGGGGCCCGGCCGCGTGTTTCATGGCCTGGTGAAAGAGGGGGGCAAAAAGAAAACCGATCCCCACCTCCTCCACCGCCGCTTCTACCTGCGCGGGGGAAAGATCCACCTTTATACCTAAAGCCTCCAGGAGATCAGCGCTCCCGCAGGCGCTGGAGACCGCCCGGTTGCCGTGTTTGGCCACGGGAACGCCGGCAGCCGCCACAACAAACGCGGCGGTGGTAGAGATATTAAAGGTATTACTCCCGTCGCCCCCGGTCCCGCAAGTGTCAAGTAAACCCCTTTTCTCCCGGCAGATGGCGACGGCCTTTTCCCGCATGGCCAGGGCGGCCCCGTAGATCTCTTCCATCGTCTCTCCTTTGACCCGCAGGGCGGTCAGAAAGCCCCCGATCTGTGCGGGCGTCGCTTTCCCCTCCATCACCGCCCGTACCGCTGCCGCGGCTTCCTCCACCGCCAGGTTTTCCCCGGCAACCACTTTACCGATGACCTCTTTCATCATACCTCTTCTCTCCTTCCTCTTCTTTCTCTTCTTTCTCTTCTTTCTCTTCTTCTCTCTTCATGTTCTCTCTTCATGTCGCCTCTTCATCTTTATCTTTTCTCTTCGTACAGGAACCCGGAATCATAATTATCGATGACTACAACCACCCGTCTTCACCCCTTTCCAGGAGGGTAAAGGCGCTGAGCAGTGCCTGCAGCTTGTAGATGGTTTCCTGGTATTCCCGGCTGGGGTCCGAGCCAGCCACGATCCCGGCCCCGGCCTGCAGGTGGATCCGCCCGCCGGCGGCCACGGCCGACCGGATCCCGATACAGGTGTCCATTTGCCCGTCAAAACCCACGTAACCCACGGCGCCGCCGTAGAAACCCCGCCGGCATGGTTCCAACTCTTCAATTATCTCCATGGCGCGGACCTTTGGCGCGCCGGTCAGGGTTCCGGCGGGGAAGACCGCCTTGAGAAGGGAAAATGCGTCCTCTTCCGGGGCCAACTCCCCCTTGACTGAAGAGACCAAGTGCATAACGTGGGAATACTCTTCAACCGCCATGAATTCTTCCACCCGCACCGTCCCGTGCCGGCAAACCTTCTCCAGGTCATCCCGGCCCAGGTCCACCAGCATAAGATGTTCCGCCCGTTCCTTCTCGTCCGCCAGGAGTTCACTGCGGAGATCTTCCGTACTCCGCCCGGGGAGGGTCCGGGGCCTGGTGCCGGCGATCGGCCGGGTTTCCGCCTCCCGCCCTTTGAGACGGGCCAGCATCTCCGGGGAAGACCCGATCACCTGGTGGTCCCCGCAGTGCAGGTAAAACAGGTAGGGGGACGGGTTGATATTCCGCAATACCCGGTAATAGGCGAAGGGGTCGCCGTTATAGGGGAAGCTCATCCGTTGCGAGAGGACGACTTGAGAGATCTCGCCGGAGAAAATATACTCCTTGGCCTTGCGCACGGCTTCCATAAACCCCTGCTGTGTAAAGGTGAATTCCACCTCCCCGGGGGGCTTCATCCTTTCCGGCGGCCCGGGCCTGCCCTTGAGGAGGGCGGTACGAAGTTCCTCTATTTTCCCGGCAGCCCGTTGGTAACCGCCGGGATCAGCAGTGGAAACCAGGACAACCAGGAGGATCTCCCTGGTGACGTGGTCAAAGATGATGAGGGAGCGGGGAACCATCCACCAGGCATCGGGCAGGCGCAGGAGATCCGGCTGCCGGGCGGGGATCTCCTCCAGGCGCCGCACATAATCATAGGCCAGGTACCCGACGGCCCCGCCGTAGAAAGCGGTATCCAGCGGCAATGGGAAAACTTTCAGTTCCTTCAGGGTTTTTGCCAGGAGATCCAGGGGGTCTTCTCCGGAGAACTTCTCTTGCCGGCCTGCACCGGCGACCTCCACCTCCGGGCCCGTGCTTCTAAGGGTGAAAAGGGGGTCACAGCCGATAAAGGAATAGCGCCCGATGTTCATCCCCTTTTCCACGCTCTCCAGTAAGAAAGAGCCGGCCTTGTTACCCACGGCCAGGAAGGCACTGACCGGCGTCAAGCAGTCGGCCCGCAGCCGCCGGACCAAAGGGATATACTTGTATCCCTGCGCGGATAATCCCGACAGTTCCCCGGGATCCGGGTATTGGAAAAATGGGTTTTTCTCTCCTGAAGGCGAATGCAGGTGTGCGGGGTGAAAGAAAAGGTCTTGAGGGGTTTTTTTCATCCTTTTCTCCTTTCCGGGAGAAGGAGAACCGGAAGGGTACAAAAAAGCCGGACCACCGTGGGTCCGGCTTTATCATGCCTCACGCGTACGCACGCACCCTCGGCTCGTCTCTGCTCCGCTAAACTTAATTCCTGTTCTCAACTCCGCCGGCGTTCGCCGGCTCTCGGCTCTTGGTGTTTATCTTAGGATTGATTGGTATAATATTAGCATACCCTCTCGCCTGGAGTCAATCATTTTTTCAAAATTTTTCTGCTTATGATATAATATTAAAAAAAACATAAAAAGATGCGGGGGAAGAGAAGTGAGTGACAAAAAGAGTCTGGAGAGGATGCAACAGTTGATTGAAGCGAAGCGGAAAAAAAGCGCTGAACAGGGCTTCTGGAAGAAAAAGAAGGAACAGGCAAACCACCCGGCAGGGAAGAAATAAGCTCTTTTCCTCTCTTTTGCCGGTAAACTGAAGAAGCCAGGACGAAAGCCCTCTTGAGAAAAAGCCTTGCAGTCAAAGGCGGGCTAGCCCTCTATAAAGGTTAGTATAAAATTACTGTAGGTTTTTGCAAGAAGTATTTCATGGAAAAAAGAAGAGGAACCTGACATTCAGCCAATTGAATGAATCCCCCCGGGCTGGACATAATACTTACCGCCGCAGACCATTTTTATCCTAGACAAGTATCATTAAGAAAAATATATCTAAACGGCTATCGCGCATGCGCCCGGGCTTAAGATGCTGATCCACCGGGAGATCAAATCCCAAACAAACAGGCAGTCCTGGCTCATCTTCATGAAGCCTTATGGCGCACTGACGAAAAGCCAAGAAGAGACCATCGGGTATATTAAGCGCAACTGGGACGGAATAGAAAATGGGGTCAAGCTGTAGTGCCGAAGGACATGTCAGTCACATCCTAGCGGCCAGGTTTTTCCCGGCAAAACTGTAACTATAAAGAGAATAGCAAGATAAATATCTCTATTTATTAACCAATTGTCAGACTTTTTTGAGGATCATAGTTATAATTTGAGAACTTAGGTAAAATGTTATAACCATTAAGCTTTTCTTTAATTTAAAAGAAAGGAAAAAATATGAGTATCTTTGTTTTGAAAAAAGGATCAAAGGCAATGCTCAAGCCTGAAGAAAAGGCTTTGCTCTTACTCGCCCGTCAAGATATAAGTAAAAACAATATAAAAATGCTTAAGAATTTAATAAATGATGGGCTAAATTATGATTATTTAGCAATGATAGCTCAAGAACATCAAGTGGCTTCAATTGTTGGCTATCATTTATTGCATAATCCATTAATAAAAAATTATACTAGCATTCCGGATAAGGAATTTGTAAAAACTATGATTTTTGCAAATATAATGGCACAGGCGCACAATAAAAAGATGTATAAAGAACTAGATCGTCTGCAATGTTTATTTAGTGAACACAATATAAGTTTTGTTGTTTTAAAAGGACCAGGAATAGCAAAATTGGTATATAAATGCGCTGGAGGAAGAATTTTCGGAGATTTGGATTTACTTATCGCACCTAATAATATAAAAAAAGCACATGAACTCCTAATCAGTGATGGCTATAAAGCTTATAATCTTTTAGGACAATTGGTTGAAGATCAGGAAATCACAGAAACAAATACTGCTCACTTGCTCATATATATGAAAGATTTTTATACTGTTGAGCTACACCAATATAGAGGTGAATACGAGATTGATCTTAGTAAGCTTTTTAACAATGCTAAACCCTTGAAATTAAACAATGAAATGGTATTAGTACCAGATGAAATAGACCTTTTTATTCATAGCTGCGCGCACCTAGAAAGTCATATAAAATTACTGGTATCGAAAACTCCTATTCCCCTTCAACCCCCTTCTATAAAAATCATAAAACAACTTAACGTAAAACAATTTATGGATATAAGAGAATCTTATTTAAGTTTACCAAACAAAGAAAACGAAATAACAAGGAGGATTGAAGAATTTGGTATCAATGATTTAATATATAGAGCAATTTCTCTTACCGAAAGAATATATGGAAAATTTTCAACGCTTAAATTAAAACCAGACAGGCATTTTAATTACTATCATTGGCATGCGGAGAATTGGGAATCATACATTGAACGCAGGCTTTTTTCTTATAGAGAAGAGCAGAAAAAAATCATAAAAAGGTCTAGGGAAGAAGCCAAAAAAAAACAAATATACAAGTGCTTTTACAAAACAAACTCGGAATTGATAAAGCATGAAAATATATATTATAATATGCCTTCCATCTATGCAAATAAACAATATTTGAAGTACCTTCCTTCTTGAGAAAACAACTAATCAATACTCAACAGATGATCTATATCCCCAATTTAGTATCAGCTGGAACGAACAGAACTTCTATTTTACTCATAGAATCAGTATTGACAAGTTTCAGAATAAACAACAAGTATATCAGTTTGGTTATCAGTTGTTATTTGGCTTAGACAGAAATGAATTCGTTAAGGTGATATTCATAAAGCCTTTAAAATCAGGAAAACACAAAGCATTCATGTGGCAGCAAGAGTATACTCAGGGTCGATATATTCCTATTGAGATTGGGACAGAATATAATCAGAAAAGGTTTAGTGTCGCAGTAGTTTTACCTTGGAATTATCTAAATTTTACACCTAAGAATAATGATGTGATCTTTTTTGATGTTACAATAAGAACAGCGAAAGCTAGTCTTTATCATGAAGAGCATATATTAAGCTGGTCAACAGGAAAATACTATTTGCAGCCTTGGATGGATAAGTGTGACTATTTTAACATGAATTTAATACAACTATGCGCAAAGACATGAATAATTGCAATTTTATAATTCCCAGAAGGGACAAATCTCTCGCAGAAATAGAAAACGCGAGGAGGCCTCCCTTTTTTTCAAAGAGGACGTTCTGCCTGAACCTCCAATCCAAAAACCCTTGTGAAATCTTAATTTCAGATCAAACATTGTTGTTAATTTATTCTGACAATAAAAAATAGTTTTTTAATTCTCTGGGGGTCCGAATGGGTGATTAGGGTTTGTTTTTTTGATATAAAGCACTTTACCGATTATATCCTCACGATCAATTGACTCAGTAAAGCAATTATTATCACCTTTACAAATGAAAGATTCCCTGTTTATCATTATTATTCTGTGTAAAAAAATCGTCTTCATTATTCTAAAGAGTACAATATCACCCACTTCTAATTCAATGTCCCCTATCTCTATCCCGACAATGTCACCCGGGTTGATTAGGGGTAGCATACTAATACCTCTTGTCGTAAACTCAACGGTTTGTGTTTTACCATTTCTTTTCAATAAATGGCTTGTCCTTGTTAGCAATGAAATATATTCCTCTTTCGTATCAATTAAATTAACAGTATTATTATTTATATGCAGTTTATAATCCCAAAATATATCTTGTACATCACTTTTTTGGTGCGAAACTATTAAGACCAAACAATTCTTAGACATACTCTTTAAAATAGATATCATATTACTGTACCCACTTGAATCTATTCCAGTATCAACCTCATCCAGAATGAGAATGTTAGCTTTTTTATATAAAGCCCGGCTGAGTAAGATTCTTTTTGCTTGTCCGCCTGATACCCCATCACCAAAAGCATTAATAAGGTCATTAAAATCTCTATCATAATCGGGGAAAATTTTTCTTACCAAGCCCTTGATTGTTTCCTCCTGAACCGGATTAAATGCTGAAATATTATTATAAAGGGTATCGTTAAAAAGCACTCCTTCTTGAAACGCACAGGAAAAATTTCTATGGATAAATTCAAAAGTAAAATCTTTAGTATTTATGTTATTAACTAAAATATCTCCTTTTGATGGTATTTCTAAACCCATGATTAATTTAATTAAAGTACTTTTCCCACTCCCATTATCACCCTGAAGTAAAACGATTCCTTTCAAGGGTAATGTAAAATTAAGATTTTCAAAGATCTTTTTGGATGTACTATACTGAAAATCAACGTTTTTTACAACCAATTCATTATTGGTCTTTATAGTGCCAACTGGTTGAACAATTCCAAGTTTCTTCGCGATTAAATTATAATCTAAAAACGAGGATACTCGCTCATACGCGTTCATATTTATGAAGGTATTTTTTATAAATTCGCTTGCGTCCCTAAAGGCATCCAAGAATCTAGAAGCATAACTGTGACTTGCAAATAATAGGCCAAGGGTTATATCCCCATTGATTACCAGCCAACCGCCAATGATATAAATAACACTTTCACACAGCCACTTGGGTAAATAGCTTATACGGCCTGAAAGAGCAGAAAGAGTATTTTGCTTTGTCCTTATTTTATAATTTTTGTATATTTTACCCAGTATATTATTTATAGCCCAATCCTTTAGTTTAAAAACACACAGATATTCATATCGATCATGCATTCCTAGAACCCATGAATTAATATCGGCGACCGATTCAGTATGTTGGGATTCATAGCTGGCTTGCCACTTATATATTTTTTTTTGGATCTGCATTATTTCTACAACCGAAAAGAATAATATAATAGGCAAAAACAAATAATGGATCCTGCTAACAATAATAATGCTTAATATTAAATTAACAATAATTGATATCATATCTGACAAAGAATTGGTAGCTATATTTGCGACAATATCGCAATCATTCTCGATCAAGTTTATTATCTTCCCTGATTCAACCGACATCCTATGCGAATCCCGTAAACAAGCCCAATTTGTTAAAATCATAACCTTTAACTTGGCATTAGTATTGACCTGGTTTCTTTTCTTTAGCACACTGGTAAAGAAATCAACGAGACACTTAACAATAAACAAAATTAAAGAATATTTTATATAGGTATAAATAATATTGGTTCCAAAACTATCGATAATTCTGGAGTTTATTAATGGCATAACAAGAACTGTTGATATTGATACTAAATTTAATACAATTGACACAATAGTGATAAATTTGGAGTCACATAATACCAAGCACTTCAGATAATTTTTGATTCTATCCATATGCAACTAGTCCCCTATCAATATGTAAATTA
>JAAYGG010000104.1 GCA_012727895.1 Bacillota bacterium | reverse complement strand
GCTCTTTTTTCCTTTTTGGCCGCTTGTGCCCAAGACCAGCTGCTCCAACCTGTCGGTCAGCGCAGCCCGTCTACAGGACACCCGCTTACCTTACTTGTCTTTTGCTGTCCGGTTTTCAAGGTCCAGTCCTGCTCCGAATGGTTTCCCTTTTCGGAGCGCCCTTTCATTTTACCACAGGTCCCAGGTAAAATGCAAGGGGTTTTTTTCGAGTTTTTTTTATTTCCCCGTAAACCCTTGGGGCGTCGAAAAAGCAGCCTACCGGCTGCTAAATAAATCTGGCGGAGAGAGAGGGATTCGAACCCTCGCTAGGAGGCTTAACTCCTACTAACGGTTTAGCAAACCGTCCCCTTCAGCCAGCTTGGGTATCTCTCCGCGTTTTAGCGCATTGGCGGAGGAGGTAGGATTCGAACCCACGAGACCTTTCGGTCTAGCGGTTTTCAAGACCGCCTCCTTCGACCACTCGGACACTCCTCCGTGGATGCATAGCTATTTTAACATAAGGCCGCAAATTAGTCAATTCCGATCAGGGATTTTAATTTCCGGAAGTTTTTAAGCTCTTGATTTTACTATCTAATTGTACATAGTTAGTAAATACGATATCTGCCCTTTCATCCTCGCTTTGTGGATAATAAAAGTATTTACCCCGCTTCAACCAAGCCGTATGCATCCCGGCTAAATTTCCGCCTTTAATATCAGCGGATGGGTTGTCCCCAACAACTAAGATATTGCTTGGCAATTCTCCGATCATATCAAGGGCGTAATTGAATAATTTCTGACTTGGTTTAGTCTCACCTACCTGCTCTGAAGATATGGATTTGACAAAGTATCTTTCCAAGCCCAGACGCTTTAGTTTTTCTCCCTGTATTTCCGATAATTCGTCGGTTAAAGTGAATAGTCTGTACTCTTTGGATAATTGGGGAAGTACATAGGCCAGATCAATATAAGGTTCCATGCTGCCGTATATAACTTGCCAGTAGTGCGCGCTCGCCTCTTCTCTACTTATGCTGGTAACGCCTATACGTCTTAATGTCTCCTCATACCAGATCTTCCTGTCGTTTGCTTCAGGCCTTCCCTTATATTCACCGGTAATTTGGGCTTTTACTTCCCTGAACGTATTATAAACCACTTCCACGTTAACTCTGGACTTATCACTTATGAACCCGGCAGTCAACAATTCGGCTTTTACTTTTGGATAGGTTTCATCATATAGAGTTCCATCCACATCAAAAATAATCGCCTTAATCAAAACCTTCAAACCTCTCATGAATAAACGTAGATGGTCCTGTTCCAAAGGGCGGAGAAATCCGCTCCGCCGGCCATGGCTCTAGCTTGGGGAGATTTTCTTCACCCCGCCCATGTAGGGGACAAGTACGTCAGGAATCCTTACGGAACCGTCTTCCTCCTGGTAGTTTTCGAGGATTGCCGCCAACGCACGGCCAACGGCCACCCCGGAACCGTTAAGGGTATGCAGGTATTCTGGTTTTTCCCCGGGTGCGGGACGGAAACGGATCCCGGCCCGGCGCGCCTGGAAATCCTCACAGTTCGAACAGGAAGAAATCTCCCGGTAGCCCCCGCTGCTGGGGAGCCAGACCTCCAGGTCGTAGCATTTGGCCGCGGCAAACCCCATATCCCCGGTGGAAAGCAGGACCACGCGGTAAGGAAGGCCCAGCTTCTGCAGGACATCCTCGGCATCCCGGACCATCTTCTCCAGTTCGTCATAGGACTCTTCCGGTTTGGCAAACTTCACCAGTTCTACCTTATTAAATTGGTGCTGCCGGATGATCCCGCGGGTATCCCGTCCGGCCGCCCCTGCTTCCGCCCGGAAACAGGCAGTATAGGCCACGTATTTCTTCGGCAGTTCCCCGGCGCTTAAAATCTCTTCCCGGTGCAGGTTGGTGACGGGCACCTCGCCGGTGGGAATAAGATATAAGTCCTGCGGGACAACGCGGAACATATCCTCTTCAAACTTGGGCAACTGGCTTGTGCCGATCATCGTCTCCCTTTTCACCAGAAACGGCGGGAAAACCTCGGTATAACCGTGTTCCTGGGTATGCAAATCCAGCATGAAATTGACCAGCGCCCTTTCCAACCGGGCGCCCAGCCCCTTGAGGACGGTAAAACGGGCGCCGCTGATCTTCGCTCCCCATTCAAATTTGAGAATATCAAGGTCCTCACCCAGTTCCCAGTGGGCTTTGGCCGGGAACGAAAACTCCCTGGGAGTGCCCCAGGAACGCACAACCTGGTTGGCTGTTTCGTCGGCCCCTACAGGAACCGTCTCGTGGGGGAGGTTGGGCAGGTGTAAGAGGATCCCGTTGATCTCCTCTTCAATATTCCGGAGATCCTCGTCCAACCTTTTAATCTCTGCATTTACCTCTTTCATCTCATTAACTAGCTCGGAGGCGTCCCGTCCCTCCGCTTTTAACAGCCCCACTTCTTTGGAGACTGTATTCCGTTGGTTTTTCAGTTTCTCGACTGCCGCCAGTTTTTCCCGGCGGGTTTTGTCCAGGTTGAGAAGGTCGTCAAGGTTGAGACTGGCATCTCTCTTTTTTAGTTCACCAAGAAACCGTTCGGCGTCAGCACGCAGGGCTTTGATGTCCAGCATTGGACCGCCTCTCCTTCCCTTGATTTCTTCCTTTTATTATTTACGCAGGCGCAGACTGTTAGGAGATCGCGTCTATTAATTATTTGATTATACAATATTTATAGAAGAAAAGTCAAAAAGAATTGGTAGCAGGATAGTGTCAAGACACTGTAGGTTTTTTCAACCTCACATTCAGCAAACATGCACTAAATAACAGCATTTTGTTCAATAAGGTGTTTTAGAGCCATCCTGGTTAAGTTGTGACCGCCCCGTAATACG
>JAAYGG010000103.1 GCA_012727895.1 Bacillota bacterium | reverse complement strand
GCCAGGAGGTTATAGCCGGGGATATTCCGGACCAGCCCGCTGAGTATCTCCAGGAGGCGGCTGGGGTTTTCTTCCGGCGTAGCGGCCTCCGTCCCGGCCTTTGCCGGTTGGGAACTAATGCCGCTGCTTAGGGTGTTTTCTTGTTCTTTGGTTTGCTGCGGGGAAGCCGTCTCGCCGGCTGTCTTTTCCAGCTCAAGCACGCGCCCGCCCGCGATGGTGTTTACAGAGACATAGACCGGTTCTTCCTGTTTTTTTTCAGCGTAAACCAAATAAATCACTCTCTTTCCCGTTCTGAACTGCGTGTACGTACCACGCCAAGATAAATACCGGCTATTCTTTTCGTGCCTTTATAATACAAGGTAGGAAAAAATTGTCTGAAAAAGGGCAGAAAAAAACCACTTGAGGGTTCAAGTGGAATAAAAAACTATGATTTTTGCGCTTCTGCGCTTAATACCATAATATCACATTTTCCGGTCCCTGGCGTATCGATTTTGTATCGATTTTGTCCCACCCGGTTGCAAACCAATCAATATGCGCTTAAGACTTCCGATTCTTATCAATAACCAACCGGACAATCGGCCCGGGTATAAACCTCTCGACCTTGGCCTTTGGTGCAAAATATTCCTGGATTTTTCTCTCCAGGGATAAATCCGGGGGAGTAAAAAGGTCTTCGGTCAGGATATACTCAATGGTTCCATCAGCAAGCTCCGCTTTCTTATACCCGGGAGCGCCTAATAAAAATTCTTTTCCGTATTTTTTAACGTAGGGTTCTCCGAAAAAATTCGCCCAGTAGATTTTTTTCAATTGCGTTGCTGAAACCGCTTCATCTGTAAAATCGTCGTAACCTTCCATGTCGAAGTAACCAAAAGCAAAGGAAAACCTGGGGATGATTTTTTCTATAAGGTCCAAAAGGGTTCCCGCACAAAGTCTATTCTTGCTTTCTTCGTCATCATCGATCGCTCCGAATATGTACATTTGCCCTAGTTCAATGCAAAATGATAAACCATACTTAAAACCGGCAAAATGAAGCTCGACCATCCCATCTTCCGGGTTTTCTTCGTATGCCTTTACCGGATCGATATATTCGTCCGGTGGCCCGCCAAATTCCGAAAATTTTGCCCCCAACTCAATCAGATATTGGTAAACCGGGATCGGGCCCTCTTGTCGCAGTCTTTCGGAGGCATAATTTATTGATTGTACCATGGAAACCGCATTCATCTGCAACCCTCCTCTCTCCACTTTTTTTGCGCGCATTAATCATTTTTCGAAATTTTAGTGGAATCTTGCGGAAGCTTTGTACAGCAAAACCCATATTTTAAGACATAATCCTCACTTCAAGATTCAACCCGGGTTTGAACCTTTTGATTTCAGCCTTCGGCGCAAAATACTCTTTGATTTCTTCCTCCAAAGATGGATCCGGAAAAGTAAAAAGGTCCCCGGTCAGGACATACTCAATGGTTCCATCAGAAAGCTCCTCTTTTTTCCATCCGGGGGCGCCCAGGAGAAATTCCTTCCCGTACCTTTCAATATAAGACTTCCCAAAAAAGTTGGCCCAAAAAACTGTACTGATTTGGGCTGAGGCAATCGCTTCTTCTGATAAACGGCTATATCCCGCCATATCAAAAAAGCCAAAGGCAAACGAGAACATGGGCATGATGGTTTCCACAAGACTGAAAAGGGTTGCCGCACTAAGCTTGTTTTTCTCTTCTTCCTCGAAATTGACATCCCCGTAGAGATATAAATTACCCGGTTCAACGTAAAAAGCAAGCGCATATTCAAAGCCTTGATATTGGAATTTATAATTGACCCTCTGCGGCTTTTCCTCATGGACCTTTACCGGATCAATATGCTGTGCAGGTTCTCCAAATTCAATAAACTCTGCGCCCAAATCAATTAGGCGTTGGAAGAGCGGTATTGGTCCCTTCTCCTGAAGTTCCTTGGAGAAGTAATTTATCGATTTTACCAAAATGATCCCTTGCATTAAAATCCCCCCTTATCTCTATCCGGAGAAAACATTTGTTTACTCCTTCACCTCTTTTACGGGTAAATCAAAACCACCGGAAAGGAACAGATTATGTTTTCGACACAATTTCGCCAATTCCTGCCAGGCCTGTCAAAAAACTCATAGCCACAGTCGGACTCTGGCCAAGGAGCTTTTCCGGTTTTTTGCAAACAAAAAAAACCCCACTGTCCAGTGGGGTAAGGTCAGCTCAAATGATATTAAAGACCATAGCAAATTTATTTATTATCTCGTTCCTCTTTCGATAAAAGGAGTTGCGGCTAAGCCTGAGCTGGAGCATTATTTCTTCATTGGTATAAGAAACCTCAGAGAAATACTTTTTCTCCACAAGTTCCCTCTCTTCCGGTTTCAATACTTCCAAACCGGTCTCAATTTTCCGGATCCGCTCCATATTCCATCTGATCTTCTCTTCAACAAATAATGCACGAATAGCTGCCAAACCCACCGGGTCTCCCACCTCATTCCGGGGAACAATCTTATCCGTCCGGAATTGCGGGTACCGCTCCAGCAACTCTTCCAGATCCCTTTGTAATTCCTTCACGGTCGCCTGGTAAAGACGGTAAGAATACAGTTCTTTTTCTACATATTTGAATATATGATCGGGAATTTTCTCTTTCTCATTCGCTAATATCTTTACCACCTTCTTTCCTGCGCCACACGGGCAAATTTATCTCTATTTCTCCCCGCGGTGATATTCTCTTAATCTTAAATCGCTAATTCTTTGGCATCATGTTTTCCCAACCAATCAGCGATCTTTAAGATGATCCGCTTTTTCATTGTTCTCACCCGTTTTTCACTGCAATGCAAAATATCGGCTAACTGATAGTTACTTAAATTCAGCAAATACTTTCCTTCGATCAGTTTCTTTTCTTCATCTGTCAACCGGTTGAAAACCAGTTCAAACGGGGAAATAAACTCCAACAATTCGTAGATCCGCATTTGCGTACTGACTAGAGCCCGGTTATTCTTTATCAAATCTCTTGAGATTTTATCGACCAATTTCTCATACTCTACCATGACCGAAGAATAGTCAAAATCGCCTTTTCTCGCCTCCCAACTAACAATGCCGAACTTCCGGGCGTATCCTGGGATTTCTTTAGTCCTGATTAAGTTTTTTTTTTAACTCTCCTTGGCTTAGTTGAAGAATTCGTTCTTTCTCTCGAAGCCTTGACAGTCTTTCTTTGGAACGGCAGTACACTCTGATAAGTTCTTCTGTTTCAACATACCATCGCTGCTCATTTTTCATAGCTGTGCACCTGCCTTATGGCGCCACCCCTGGCCCGCCGCCATCTGTCATGCTTCATCAGGTGAGCATAGGATTCTGTATTTCCCAATCCCATCTTTTTCTGAGGAAAGGTGGTAAGTATTTTGTTGCTGAGTACATTCATTTCAATCATACGTAAAATGACTTCCGGGCTACGCACCCAAAGATACTCCAAAACAGTCAACATTCTCCAAACCTCCTTTGCTAAAAAAAGGGCATTTTTCAATGCCCTGTTTTACAACCAACGAGAAAAAATCCGGTCACCGCATCAGGCTGTAATACATATATCGGAATTTTTGGTAAAAAAATGAAAGCGCTCCAGCCAAGCTGAGCGCTTTCTCTGTGGTAATAGTATACCACAAAAAATTACCATTTTTGCGGCAAAAACACGGATATTTTTTCCATTATTGTATATAATATTAAAATACGCAAATGCAACAAAATTAACCCGGTTCTACACCGGACCGGCCGAAGCAGGCCCTGTCCTTGCTTCCCCGGTCTCCGCCTCTGCTTCAGCAGCGGGAAAAAGCAAAGTGATACGGGTGCCGATATCCACGCGGCTTAAAACCTCATAGTCTCCATCATGATGGTCCACGATCCATTTGGCGATCGCCAGTCCCAAACCGGAGCCGCCGGTTTTTCGCGCCCGGGATTCATCGGACCGGTAAAAACGGTCAAAAATGCGGGCCACATCTTCCGGGGCAATCCCTATGCCGTTGTCTTGCACCCGAATTTTAACTGTGTCTCCTTCTTTCCCTACTTTTAGTTGGATTTTTCCCCCGGCGGGGGTATATTTGATACTGTTGTCCACGAGGATACGGACGGCTTGTTTAATTAGCTGTTGATCCGCCTCAATATAGCCGGGGCCGTCCACTTCTATCTCAAAGGTGTGGGCTGGATCAATAAGGCGGGTTTCACGGACGATCTCCTCCACAACCTTGCCACTGTCAAAGAGGGTTTTCTCCATATGGATGGTCTCATTATCCCCCCGGGCGAGGAAGAGAAGCTGTTCAACCAGGGATTTCATATTCTCCGTTTCGCTTTTGATGGCGTCAATCGCTTCCTGCATGGTCTTTTCATCATGTTTGCCCCAGCGATCCAAAAGGTTGGCATAACCCTGGATCACCGAGATGGGGGTGCGCAGTTCATGGGAGGCATCGGAAACAAATCGTACCTGCGACTGGTATGCCCGGTTAATCCGGTGAAGCAGGCCGTTGATGGCATAAGCCAAATCCTTCAGTTCTTCCTGCGAAGTTTCAATGGTAAGCTGCTTATTAAGTTGCTGGGCATTAATGGTATTAATCGCCCCTGCCAGGTGTTTGATGTCCGCCCCGGAGGGAGCCTTCCCCAACGAGCTCATATCCTGCCTGATGTTCCTGGCGGCCTCCACCATCTCCGCAAGGGGTTTCAGGGTTCTCCGGATTACCCGGGCGTTGCTCCCGATCTTCCCGAAAATAAAAAGGACCTGTCCGCCCAGGAGAACAAGGATTAAAATATAGGAGAAGCGCAAGTCGGGGCCTAGGGCATATGAAATGCGGCAAGGAGCGCCGCCGGCGGCCACGGTCACCTGGTAGGTTGTCGACTCCAGTTGGCGGAGAAAGGGGCTTTGCCGGCCGGCTCCGGGGATAACTATCCGGCGCCTTGCCCCCGGTGCCCCCAGGGGGAGCCTTTCTTGAAGGAAATCCGGTAAGAGAAGTCCTTCTTCCCCGAAAGCAAAAAAGATGATCTCATACCCCGTAGCCGCCGCGTAGGACCGGGCAAAATCATCCTCACCGGCATTGTAAG
This sequence comes from Bacillota bacterium, assembly GCA_012727895.1. Taxonomy (GTDB): domain Bacteria; phylum Bacillota; class UBA4882; order UBA10575; family UBA10575; genus JAAYGG01. The sequence goes on along the minus strand of JAAYGG010000103.1, from coordinate 13,686 downwards.
CATCAATGATCTTGCGCGCTCCTGTCTCCGCCCGCCAGAGGGTGATCCCGGACAAGACCAGGCAGAGCAGGATATTGACGGAGAGGAACCCCGAAATGAGCATACCAAGCATGCGCAGGTTTAATTTGAAAACCAGCGATAGGCGAAGTTTATTCATCTTTGATCACGTACCCGACTCCCCGTACTGTATGAATCAGCTTGATATCAAAGGGCTCTTCGATCTTGGCGCGAAGGTAACGGATATAGACATCAACGACATTGGTTTCTCCTTCAAAATCATAGCCCCAGACCCGCTCTAATAAAACCTCGCGTTTCATCACGATATTCTTGTTTTCCATCAAGAATTGCAATAAGTCGAATTCCTTCTTTGTTAGTTCCAGTTGGTGTTCCCCGGCCCAAACCTCTCTCCGTACCGGATCCAGCCGGATTATGCCTGCCTCCAGGATGGTGGAAGGCGGAGCGGCAGCCCGTTTTTTCCGCAATGCCACCCTGATCCTGGCCAGCAATTCTTCAATGGCAAAGGGTTTTGTGATGTAGTCATCCGCGCCGCTGTCCAGCCCGGTAACTTTGTCCACCACCGTATCGCGGGCTGTCAACAAAATAACCGGCACATCCGAAAAAAGGCGGATTCGGCGGAGGACTTCAATCCCGTTGAGCCCGGGCAGCATAATGTCAAGGAGAATAAGATCGAAGGGACAGGCTTGGGCCAGCGCCAAGCCCTCCCTCCCGTCCAGTGCCTTCTCCACTTCATAACCTTCAAACTCCAGTTCGAGCTCGATAAAGCGGGCTATTTTCTCTTCGTCCTCAATGATCAGGATGCGCTCCATTACTTTCACCCTTGTCTTTCTTGACATCTTTTGCAATCTGGTCAACAGCATTGACCATGGAGTCCACAGCCTTTGTCGTTACCCTGGAGACGCTCTCCATCGCCCGGTTAACCTCCGGTTTTTCCAGGTCCGGCCCTCTGAACCGGTACTGGTAACCAAAGAAAAGGCCAAGCACAATCAGGGGCGCGACAATCCAGAAGGCAAAGAAGAGGAGCAGGACCAGGGCGGTCACAGGAAGCGTTATTATCCTGTTGCCATTTCTAAATACTTCGAAGTTGTTGATATTTCCTTTGTAAATCAGCTTCCCGCACCATTTGAAGAAGGCGGCTACTTGGTCCCCAAAGGATGAACCATTGGCATGGACAGTTTTCTTCTCCCAAGAGTTCCGCCTGCAGCTCTCCTCATTCGCCCTTCTTTCTTCCTGGGAATTGTAATACCCTCCTGTTTCCGGCGGTTTAATACGGTTTTGTTTTTCCAGATTGATGACGGCTTCCAACATGTCGCCGTTGGCTTCCTCCAGCGCCTTTTTTGCCTCTTCGTAAGAGATATTGGCATACTCCCGCAGTTTTTGCACTTGTTCAAAATCAACCATTATGATAACCCCCTTCCTTTTGATGGTTATCATAACATCGAAAAATTTGAGCGTCCTTTGGCGATCATTAAAAAATGATTAGAAAAAAGGTTATTGTTTTTAAAGTATTCTCGGACGCCCTGTAATTACCTGCTTTCTACTGCAATTCTCACCACAAAGCCGCTGGAAAATAAAGCCCGTGTTTGTCCTGGATTGGCACGCCTCCTCCTTTTGGCGGAGATTTTCTCCTGCTTTTTTCTATGGCAAAACCGGCCGGAAGGCAGATGAAACCTGGGCCTCTTTCTTGCTATAGTTAAAACAAAAGACGGGAAGAAAAAGGGGTAAAGAATATGCCGGGAAATGCGACGGTTAACCCATTGGGCAGGAGAGTTCTTTATTGGGGCAAGAGAAATCCCCGCAGGCTACTGCGCAAGGTTGGCAAAAGCATGGTCTTTTCCGTGATCATAAGCGTTTTTGCTGTTAGCGGCAGAACCCTGCAGGCGATGGCTACTGCCGGGATGACCCCTGCCGGCCAGGAGGAGTTAATCACCGTCGACCAGATAAAGATAATCGCCGGCTTTCCGATGGATACCCGCGTTGTTCAAGGCTTTTTGGGTGAGATCAAAGAAGGCGCCTCCTTCCCCCCGGAAGCCTTGGCAAAGCTTCTGACCCGGGCCGAGGAAAGATTGGCCAATACCAACTGGTTTGACCCGGTTGCTATTTACGCCGTCCCCCTCAAAAACCGTCCTGATTTGGTTAAAGTTATCATCGAGTTGGAAGCGGGTTTTCCTTACCGTTTTTGGGGAGGGCCCAATTATGCCGGGGCCGGGTGGGAAAATATTAGAGGGAGCGGGAGATCCATTGGTTTGGAATTGGGGTATAAGCATTGTTATCTTTCTTATACGGATTATCACTGGGGTCCCCCGGGTTTGTTCTGCCAAATCGGGCTGGGGAGTAGATATTTCACCTACACCCGGCGCAACGGTATAAAAACCGGCGCCTGGAAAAAAGGCGGGAATCTTTTTCTCGGCTACAGGTTAAACCCGGATCTCATAGCCGGAATCAAAGCCGGGATTTTTACCCTTTCCCAGCCCGGTTATGGTAACACTGGTATTCTCCAAATCGGTGGCAGATTGCTCCTTGACGAGAGAAACAACACCTTTTCCCCGGCAGCCGGCATGTATGGTGAAGTCTATGCCGGTTATATCGCGTGCGTCCCGGAGGGGGCAGCCTTGGACGCCTGCGGGTACACGGTGCGGGCGGAAACAAGGAGCTATTTCCCTCTGAACCAGGATTTCGTGGCTGTCCTGCGCCTCCAGGGGGTTGTGCAGCCGGATGCCATCGCCGATGACGCCCTCCGTTTCTCTTTACATGGATTCCACGGTATACGCGCCCCCTTTACAGAAGAGATGATGGATCCGGTTTTGCTGCAAGCCGGCGGGGAACTCCGCTACCGTCTGCTGGAAAGGAACATCTCCGGTTTCGTGAACCTCTCAGTGGAACCGGCTGTTTTTATCGATCTGGGACTGGCAGAAGGTGATCTTGGCGAAATCATAACCTCTCCCGCGTTCCTGGCCGGCGCCGGCCTGGCCCTGCGCCTGCGTTTCGGCGCCCCGGTTTTTCTCCCGCTCCGGCTGGAGGTGGGTTGGAACAAGGAAGGAGCAGCGGAAGTGTTCTTTGGCATCCAAGAGATCTTTTGAGCTTGAAAATAAATGATGAAAGGGAGATTTACCATGAGAAACATGGGAAGAGCAAAGTTTTTCCCGGGAAAAACGGTTTTATTAATCATCTGTCTTATGGTTCTTGCCGCAAAAGCTTTCGCCGTAGACCAATTTAAGATCAAGGAATACGAACAGCTTTTGCTGGCCGATGCCGGTTGTGACGATCCGGAAACCCTTTTAACAGAAAGCGAAAAACTGGCCGCCGCCCTTTCCCTGGAGAATCTGACGGCGGAGGAATTCTTACCCGCCGTGCGGTTGGGCATTCTTTATCACAACCTTTCCCTGCACGGCGCCGGGCAAGGGTACCGCGGCTACGCCGGAAAAGCGGTTACAGTCTTAACCCGGGTCTATCATCACCCGGACCTCCCGGAGGAACTCCGCCCCATCAGCGGCAGTTATCTCGGTTCCAGTCTGGCTTTGGCCGGTGACGAGGCGATTAACCCGGCGAAAAAAATCAAGCACGTGAAGGACGGGTTGAAATACTTGGATGCCACAGTCAAAAATTACGGCCGGGATTCTTATTTCCCCCTCCTCTTACGGGCCAACGTCGGGATCGCCCTGCCCTCATTCTTCCGCCGGGAAAAGGCGGCGGTCCAGGATTACCTGACCTTGGCCGGCTGGTACAACCGGGAACCGGAACGGATCCCTGCCGGGATTATGGCTTCTGTATTCCTCCATTTAGGCGCCTACTACAAAAGAGAGAAAAAGCTGGACGAAGCGATCACCTACTGGCGCAAAGCCCGGCAACTCGACCCGGAGGGCGAGGTTGGCGCCCGGGCCGGAGAACTGTTGGAACTATTTGAAGGGTAAGGGAGCGGGCCAATGATTCTCGTAACTTTGCAGGATGTTTATAAGGATTACATTATGGCGAAAACCAGGGTGCCGGTGTTGAAAGGCGTTAACCTACAACTGGCCGCCGGGGAAATGGCCTGCCTGATGGGGCCGTCGGGCAGCGGGAAAACCACCGTCCTCAATATTATCGGCGGGATTGACTTTGCGGACCGGGGAAGGGTCTCCGTATATAATCAAGATTTGCAGGCAATGGGCGACAAACAGTTATCGGCGTTCCGCAATAAAACCTTGGGCTTTATCTTCCAGTACTTTAACCTGATTCCCGTCCTGACCGCCTTTGAGAACATTGAGTACCCCCTGGTTTTGCAAAGAGTTGGGAAGAAAGAACGCCGGCGGCGGGTGGAAGCGATGCTGGAGGCGGTGGGGCTCTCCGCGGTAAAAAACCACCGGCCCGATGAACTATCCGGCGGGCAGCGGCAGCGGGTGGCGATCGGCCGGGCCCTCATTACCAGGCCGAAACTGGTTATTGCCGATGAGCCCACGGGCAACCTGGACCACAGGACCGGGAAAGCCATCATGGAACTGATGAAAGAGATGAATGAAAAGGAGAAAACCACCTTTATCTTTGCCACCCATGATCCGATGGTCTCCTCCTACACCCGCCGGGTTTTGCATTTGTTGGACGGCGCCATCGTAAAGGAGGAAAAAGCATGACCCTGTTTCTGGCTTTGCGAAACCTCTTCCGGAACAAACGCCGGACCATGCTGACCTTAACCGCTATTACCACCGGTATTATGGCCTTGGTCCTATTTGATGGTTTTGTCCGCTACACCCTGTGGGGACTGCAGGAATCCACCATCCGTAACGGCCTGGGCCATCTCCAACTGGCAACGGCAGAGGAGTACTTCACTACCGGCAATTTTGACCCTTTCAGCTATCTTTTTACCGATCCGGAGGAGATCACAAAAAAACTGAAGGTCCTCCCTGAGGTCAGAGAGGTGATCCCGCAGGTAACCTTCTCTGCGACCCTGGCTGGTGCGGAAAAGTCGGGAATTGTGATGGTCCAAGCGGTACCCGCCGAACTCTCCCATTCCTTACTGAGCTTTCGTAATATTATTGACGGGCGGGATTTTACCGCCGCCGACCGTTACCGGGTCATCCTGGCCAGGGGCGTGGCGGAAAAAATCGGGGCCCGGGTTGGCGACACCCTGACAATGATGGCGGTGACTAGAAACGGCGGGCTTAATGCCGCCGATCTGGAGGTGATCGGCATCGCCTCCCTGGGCTTGCGGGAACTCGACAATATCCAGGTTTACCTGGATCTGCCGACCGCCATGGATTTTTTGGATATTACCAGCGTCCCCCTGTTAATTGCCGTCCTGGAAAAAACGGAATACACCGGCGAGGTCCAAAGGGCCATCACCCAACGGTTTAAACCCCAATTGGACCAGGCGCTGGTCGTCAAGGCCTGGGAGGAACTGGCCGACTATTACCGGCAAGTCCAGGAATTTTACCGCTCCCTCCTGCGGATTGTCCGCTTTATTATCATGCTGGTGGTCATCTTTACCATCGTTAATACCATGACCATGGCGGTCCTGGAACGGACCAGGGAGATTGGCACCCTCCGGGCGATTGGCACGCAAAAAACGGGAATCATTGGGCTTTTCTTGGCTGAAGGGTTCTGGATTGGTTTCTTTGGCGGCGTTTCCGGCATACTCATGGGGCTAGCCGGGGCTTCCTTCATCAACACAGTCCTCGGCGGCATCTACATCCCACCGCCGCCTGGGATGGCCGAAGGTTACCAGGCCTTTTTTGAACCGGCTTTCGCCACGGTCTGGCAGAACCTCCTCCTGGCAACAGCAGTCTCGGTCCTGGCCTCGATTTACCCTGCCCTGAAGGGGGTAAAAATGAAAATCGCCGAGGCGTTGCGTTACTTGTAGCGCCCAGGCAGGGAAAGGAGAAGAACGAATGGGCCTGTATTTACGAGATTCATGGTATTTTTCACGGCGTTTACAGTCTCATAAATCCCGGCGGCCCGCGTGGTCCGGTTTATGCCGGGTGCTCCTGGCCGGCTTCGTCCTGGGCTTCCTGGGCTTTTCCCCGGTACGGGCGGGCGGGGAAAAACCCGTAACCGCCGGGGAGATCCTGCAGCGGGTGGATGAAAACCGGATGTTCAGTCCCGACTTTGCCTTTGCGATGGAGATTACTTCCTATAAAAACGGGGAGATAATTGACGAATATACCCTGGCCGGCTATGTCCGGATCCGGGAGGCAAATACCCAAACCCTCCTCTACTTCCTTGCCCCGCCTAAGGTCAACGGCCAGAAAATGCTGATGAATGGGAAAGAGATCTGGATGCACTTCCCAAAGACAAAAAATGTGATCAAGCTCTCCCCCGCGCAGATCCTCTTGGGTGAAGTCGCCAATGGGGATCTTATGCAACTGAATTTCTCCCGTGATTACCATTGCACCCTCCTCCCGGAAGGAGAGCCCCCGGAGACCGCTCTTCACGGGGAACGTGAGAAAAAAACGGATTTATTGGGTGACAAAGGGGGTGTAAAGGGGACGGAGTTGTTGACGTCCTGCGGATACACCCGCCCGTGCATACGTTTGCTCTTGGAAGCGCGGGAAAACGGGGAGGGAACCTACGGGAAGATCATTCTTTACGTCGATAAAGAATCGTACCTGCCGGTGGCAGGGGAGTTTTATGCCCGCAGCGGGAAACTGCTGAAAACCGCCGCCTACCGGGAATACCGGGAGGTCATGGGGAAACCGGTGGCAATGAAGGTCATCATTTACGATGGCCTGCAAACCGGGAAATATACGGTTATGGAATATAAGCGGCTTGTGGAAAAAAGCATCCCCGCCAACTATTACCGGAAAGAATACCTCCCCCGCTTCACCTACCTTCCTTTGGACTAACGGGAAAGGAGGGAAATAGGCTGATGAACAAGGTCAAACCCGGTTTTCTCCGGAGATATACCCGAAGATATGTACAAGGATATGTCCAAAGATATGCGCAAGGACGTATGCGAATATATACCCAAAAACACTTTCGCGCATACCGCATACTCCTGGCACTCGGGTTGGGGGTGGGTGTGCTTATTGCGCCTGTTTCCTGTTGCCAGGCTTTTGCCGCAGGCAATACCTGTTTTTCCGTGAAAAACCTCTGGCAACTCTCTTCCCCGTCGTCCCGGTCATTACTAAACCCCGGAAATATCCTGGGGTTGGAGAAAGAGTTGACCGGCAGTTTCCTCCTGAACTGGAGGGGGGAATGGTTTTTCCCCGCAGGCGCCCGCGAGAACGGCGGGCGGCTCGTCTTCGAAGATACAGTACAACTCCATTTAAACCGGGACGAAACGGATCTTGCCAACATGGTGAATGAGTTCTATATCTCTCTGAATCCTGTGGGCTTCTTCTTTATTGATGCGGGCAAACAAGTAATAACCACCGGTACCGGCTATTTTTTCAACCCCTCGGACGTATGGTCGCGCGCGCGGGAACGGAAAGCTTTACTGCAGGACAGGGAACTACCCCCTGAAGGCAAAGTGATGCTTAGGGGAGAATACCTCTTCCCCGGCCTGGCACTGGAGGTTGGCTGGGCGCCACAGCTGGTGTGGGCAGAAGATGAAGACGCGGCTCTCCTGAAATACTTTGGCAGCCCGCAGCGTTCTTCCCCGGCATGGGTAAAAATTAGCGGGGGGTGCTCCGGGATGGATGGCAGTTGTCTCTTCTCTTATGACCGGCAGTGGAAGGCCGGTCTGAACCTGGCCAGGGTTTGGGGGGAGAACCTGGAGATCCATGCCGAAATGGGCTGGGAAGAATGGGAGGAAGGCTCGCTCAAAGCCCTGGTGGGCGCCAACTACACCTTTGCCGGCGGGGCAAACCTGATACTCGAATACCTCTTCAACGGGAGCGGCCTGACCCGGGGAGAGTGGGAGCGGGTTTTACTGTATATAGGCGAGAGTACTACACCGGCGGCAGGAAATGAGAACTGCTCCCCCGTAGCCGCCGAGCTGCAAAGAACCGCCGGGTTTTTGATGGAAGCCGGTTTCCCCGGCCTTCTCCGCCACTACGCCATGGCCAGGCTCTATAAAGAACTGCCGCCCGCTTTTGCCCTGGAACAAATAATCATCCAAAACCTGGTCGACAGGAGCGGGCTGGCCATTTTCAGCCTCAGCTACGAAAAGGAACGGTTCGCCCTTTCATCCGCTGTGCAAATACCCTATGGGAAACAAGAGAGCGAGTTCGGCCTGCTGACCGAAGACTGGCAGGCAAAACTGAAGGTTGAATTCTGGTTCTAACACTACAAAGGTTTACCTGAGCACGCGCTTTGCAGGCGGTAATGGCGAATAAAAAGGCTGTCCCCGGATTTGGGGACAGCCTCTCCTGATTGTAACACCTGTGCATATACATGCTGTAACCGGTATTATTCTTCTGGCGGTGTACCGTTAAACACCATCTCGATGGTGATCCCGTAGTTAAGGATATATTCTTCGCTGAATCCTATCAGTATCTTTCCCTCAGCGTAAGCTTGATCAATTTTCTCTAAAGTCTCTCCGTCAAGATCAAAGTCCCCCTCCAATACAACCATGCCTATAATATCCCGTTCTATACCAACTAAAGAGGGAGGCAACTCAAATTCGAACGTTGCAGGACCCGTTGTTCTCTCGGGGAAAGTATAATCAGGGGAGAAAATGTCATCCGGGTACGGGTCTACATCCGCCTGAGGTTCAGGTGGGACATAGAACTTGACTTTCTTCCCTTTTGGTATCTGGTAGAATTTTATATCTTCTTCTTCTTCATCTTCTCTATCTACTTGCTCTACGCCCTCATAATGACTCGGCATCTTAATGGTAATTGTAGTAATTGGATTGCCAACGCCTTTACCCCTGAGTTTAAAATTATCAATGCGGGTCCCATGGACAAGATAATATAATTCCATATTCCCTTCTTCGTCTCCGGCTTGGCCAAACAAGATCTCCCCTGCCTCAATAGCTGCTAATGTTTCGTCTTTGTTCTTTCCCTGAAGATCGAAATCCCCTTCCAAGCAAACAACGGCATAGAAGTAGCGTTCTTCCCTGAGTAAATGAGAGGGTATTTCACAAATGATACTATCCCCGGTGGTTCCAGTAAAGACATGATCAGCTTCAACAGTACCCTCCTCCCCGGCAGGGGTGACAGCAGCATAAAATTTCACTGTTTTCCCCTCGGGTACCTCATAGCTTTTCCCCTCAAAATCCTGATAAGTAGGGGGTAAACTAAAGGTGAGAGTGTAAATTGGATCGCCCTCACTTTTACCTATAAAGATAAAATCTTTAATAGTGACCCCGTGATTGAGAGCATATACTTTTGGTAGCTCATTGTCGGGATCTCTGGCAAAACCAAACAGTATTTTGCCTTCTGCGACAGCCTCAAGAATTTCTTTTACGGATTTTTCCTGAGGGTCAAATCCATTTTCCAGAAAGATTGCCGCATAAATGTAACGTCCCTTGCTTATTAGTGAGTTTGGTATTATAGACTTAATCTCGCCGTCGCCGGTTTTTCCGGCGAAGTAGTAATCGGCAAGGAAAGTCTGATCGTCTTCAGGCACTGATCCATACAAAAGCTCACTTACAGATATACCGATGTCCATGTTAGACGAGGTATAGAACCTTACTTCTTTCCCCTCAGGTATAGCGAAACTTCCTTCCTCTTCCACTCCTTCGTAATACTCCGGCAACTTAAAAATTACCGTACTGGTAGTTGACCCACCTCCGCCACCGCCGCCGCCGTTACCACCGCCACCGCCACGGCATCCGGTTAGAAAAATGATGCCCACTAAAACAAGCAGTCCAAGAATTTGGCAAGTTTTTCGTATTTTCAAAACAAAATTCCCCCTTTGTTGAGTATTTTTTCTTAAGATTGAATTATTTTACACATAAACTTATACCATTAAAAGATAAATTTGTCAATATAGGAAATTAATTGTTCTGATTTCAAATTAAAGAACATTCTCCTGTAGTTTTATGATGTAACGCTCCCGTGGACGAGGGTGTATAGACGAGAGTATATAATATAGATATCCAGATATGGTATAATGGAGTAAAAACAGACTATGACATATATGGCGCCAATGGGCGCAAGCAAAGGCCGGTTGTTTTGTGCCAAAATACCCGGATAGGAAAAGATACAGGGTGATAAAATGTTCAGCGTCTATATTGTCGATGACCATCCCTTTGTCCGCGAAGGGCTAAAGGCCTATCTGAGCACGGATCCGGAGATCCGCATCGCCGGAGAGGCCGGGGATGGGGAGACTGCCCTGCCGGAACTGAAAAAACTTGCTCCGGACGTGGCCATCATCGACCTTCACCTCCCAAAAATGAGCGGCGTGGAACTTATTAAAGCCATCAGGGAAAGCGGGCTCCACACCCAAGTAATCATCCTCTCCAGTTTCTGTGAGGATGAAGAGATCGTCGCCGCCATCGATGCCGGGGCATTAAGTTACTTATTGAAAGACTCCGCCCCGGAAAAACTGCTGGCAGCAGTGAAAGCCGCCCGGCGCGGCGAGCCCGTCCTGCACCCCCGGATCCTCAAAAAACTCATGCAACAGGTGAGCCGGAAGGAGCCGCCAATCGAGCCTTTAACCGCCAAAGAAAAGGAGGTCCTGGCCGAACTGGTAAAGGGCAAATCCAACAAGGAGATCGCCGCCGGGCTTTTTATCTCCGAAACTACAGTTAAGACCCACATCAGCAATATTCTCCAGAAATTACAGGTTAAAGACAGGACTCAAGCGGTAATCAAAGCCCTGGAACTGAAGTTGGTTTAGCCGGCGGATACAGTTTCTCATCTTGGTGTAACTTCTCGTTTTTATGGGCACGTTCTACCGCTTTTTTGGAAGGAGCAAAAAATGGGAAAAGAAATACGTTCCATCATCTACAGCGGAGTGATTGGGATCGGGATCTCCTTTATGTTCATGTTGTCCATTGAAGGCTTCCCGCACACGATCACCCAGTTCATAACCTACAGCATCTTCGGCCTGGCGGCCGGGGTATTCATCTCCTTCTCCTACATAGTGACAAATAAGCTTTTTTCCCGCTTCCAGGCTTACAACAACCACCTTGTCTTACGGATAATCCACTCCTACCTCGTGTGTACACTCGCCTTTTTCCTGCTTGCCCTGGTTATGACCCTGCTGCCCTGGTCCATCTTTCCCTCTCTGAAAACCGCCTTCTACTCCAGTATGGGGGTGGGGATTGTCTCCGCCATGATCTGTTTTTACTTCGAATACCTTACTATCAAGGATGAACGGATACGGTTGGAAGAGAAAAACAAGGAACTGGCAGTGGTTGAAGAACGCAACCGCATCGCCAGGGAGTTGCATGACTCCGTATCCCAAAGCCTCTTCGGGATCAGCCTGAACCTCAATACCCTGGAACTGATCCTCGAAAGCCAACCGGTAAAAGCCAAGGCCCTTATTGGGCAGGTCAAAGAGATGGTGGAAGAGGCCCAGCGGGAGATGCGGCTGATGATCTATGGATTGCAACCCTCTGTCCTGCGGGAAAAAGGATTTTTCGAAGCCCTGGAAACCCTCGGCGAGCTTTTTAGCACCCGCTACCAGCTGGAAGTCACCTCCCTGCTGGAGGGGGACGAGACGAGAATTGACCACCGGACGCAGCTGGCTTTATACCGGGTTGTCCAGGAAGCGCTGCATAACATCGTCAAGCACGCCCGGGCCACGAAGGCCCAGGTTTCCCTCACGATTCAAGAGGGGGAAGTGGTGGCCAGGATAGAAGATAACGGCCAAGGGTTTGACGAGCGCCAGGTCAGAGGCGCCGGTTTTGGCCTGGCGGGGATGAAAGAACGCATCTCAGCCCTGCAAGGTGATTTTCACCTGAACCCGGTGGTAGGTAAAGGTACGACCATAACCATGAGGATCCCGCTGTCCCCGCTTCCCGGCTCCCCTTCTTAGACTTAGGGCATTTTTGCCCCCTGCCCTCCACTATGAAATTGCCGGCCACCTGCTTTTTATCTGCATAAAAAAACAATTTGACCTCTATTTTTATAAATAAAGGAAAAAAAAGAATTGTACAGAATGTTAGAGAAAGAAAATTATGAAAAAGATGGAAAGGAGAAATGATATGTTCCATAGAATTCAGGTTGTCTCTGGTTCCCAGGGAACCGGTGGCCGGACAAAAAGAAGACTTCCGCTCCTGGCCTTCATCACTTTACTCCTGGCAATGGCGGTCCTTTTCGCCGGTTGCCAAAAACCGCGAACCCCCGCTGAAGAACTGATCGCGGCTATGAAAAAGAGCTCTGATTTTGATACCTTTGAAATCGCCGGGAGCTCCTCGCTGAATATGGAGTTTCAATCCGGCGATCCGCAAGACCAAACCATAAACCAGTTACTCAGCAATATCACCCTGGATCTTCTCCAAAAATGCGACAAAAAGACTCTCCGTTACCAGTTGGACCTCAAGCTTCTTTATAAAGGAGAAAACTGCGGAACCTTAACCCTCTATGCCGACCTGGAGAAGATAATCCTGCAAACGCCCTTTTTAGGTCCGAAGCAGTTCTTCTTCAGTTGGGAAGACTCTCCAGCTTTGACCACCCAGTACTTAAACGGTATCCAGATTCACATCGCCGACTATTTGCCCTTAATCTTCGATGAAGGGCTGGCCACCTTCAAGCAGATCCAAGAGGCGGCTTATCCTGCTTATGCCAAATTTTTAGCGGAAAGGGTCACGGTAAGTCCGGAAAAAACCCGTATCACCCTGACGGAAAAGGGAGAAGAAAAAACCTATACTTGCAAAGAATATATTCTGCGTTATAAATATGACGAAACCTTGCAAAAAGACTACAGTGAATTCTTCGTTGCCATCTTGGAAAACGAGACCGTCCGCGGCCTCCTCAAAGAGAGAATCGCAAGTTTTGTGGAGATCGCCAAAAACAACGGTGACCTGGCAACCTGGGAGTGGAGCGAAGAGGAGATCATGGCCTTCAGCGGAGAACTCGACGCCAACCTTGACCAGTTGGTGGAGACCCTCGTCGAGCAATACATGTCGCTTTCCACATCCTCCTCCGCAGGCCAAATTGAAATGGACCAGCGGATAAGTGTTGACAATTCCGGGTTAATACGGGCTTCGGTTGCGAACCAAACCATACAATTGAAGGAGGAGAATGCCGGTCTTAACGCGATGGTAAGCACCTCAATGGAGATGCAATGGCTCAACTTTGGAGAAGAGTTGACCTTCATCGAGCTCGACCCGGCCAAAGCCTTTGATGCCGGCAAGGCCTCTGAGGAGGAGTGGGCGGCGATTATCGAGGAAGTGAAGATCAACTTCCTTGGCCAGTTGTTAATTAACCCCCTGTTCCATGAGATAATGAACCTTGCAAATATGGGCAACTGATTCCGGGGTTAACCCCAACGGCCTACGATAACCATAAGGCAAATGGTGAGGATAAGGGCGGAGCCGCCTGGAGGCTCTCCGCCCTTCTTTTTTACCTAAACAAACCCGTTTGCGTAATGGTAAAACTGGAGTTTACGGTAATTTTGGCCTCCGGGTAAATTCTTTCCCAATCAAGGGTCTTCCACTCCCGGGGGTAAGCTATGCGCAGTTTTTTGCCGAACCCCACCGGGTCCGTGGGCAACCCCTGGAGTTTGGCGATGAGTTTTTCGCTTTCCTCCTTAATCATCCTTTCAGCTTTTCTTTCAATCTCTTCCTTCTCCTCCCACCGGATCTCCTTGTGGGGGAGGCTCTCCACCAAAACCCCGATAACCTCTATATCCAGGCCG
>JAAYGG010000011.1 GCA_012727895.1 Bacillota bacterium | reverse complement strand
CATCTTTAAGGCAACTGTCAGCCAAGTATTTTCTGGACCTGACTGAGGTTTATGCTGCGGGTTATAGTGCGGAGGATGTAACAATTGATGTCTATTATACCAGCGCCGGCAAGGTGGAAGTCTCCCCTCTCACCGTTTATAACAGGGAGAATCATATCTACTATTATGAGCTGGACTGGGGAAGCTATCCAGTGGCGTCCGGCGGCCGGATCGAAGCGAATTTCAGTGTTCACCTCACCGGTTGGCAACCGGTCTGGGACGGATCCAACGACTGGTCGTATCGGGGCCTTTTGACAACCTACACCGATACAGAGCGTATTCCGGTGTACATGGACGTAGAGCTGATTCAAGGGCTGGAACCGTCTTTTTAGTTGTTGACTAATAAATAACACTAAATGTGCTTTTCTGTAAAGATGATCAAGGCCCATTGAACCAGAGGTGGGATCTAGGCTAACCATTTGCAGGAGTAAATTCCACCCCTCAGATGTTCATATTAAAGGTCGAACAAGTAATACCTCTTATGATGATTTATTTCCATAAAAGGAATGGGCGCAGGATTACTTATCGGCGGAGATAGGTTCTGCGCCCATCCTCTTGGGAAGTGCTTCTTTGCAGTTTGGCAAAGAATTTATAAGTGGTCTCGCTATCCGAATTTACTCTCTAACAGAAGTTTATCTATTTCTTGACGATAATGGAAATATGTAGTATTCTAAAGGCAACACTCTATAAAATAAAATTGGGATTTACTGGTTGTTTTGTATAAATTAAAAAGGAGTGTTCGGGATGAAAAGATTCTTATTCTTGTCCTTTTTGACCTTGTCGTTTCTTTTCATTTGTTCTCCCATAACAGCCCAGGAAAAAGATTACCTCATTATAAATCTGGGGCCTGAAGAAGACAAGGAATGGATGGACGATTATTCCGGTATCTTCATTGTTTTCTACTTTAGCCCACTGGGAGAAATGGTGATGACCGACCCTCTTGGGAGGAAATTGGGTTTTGATCCCATAAAAGAAAAAGAGTATGAAGAAATACCCAACTCCAGCTATGCGGTATATCCTGATGAGGATTGTGAAACCGGCGAAATTCTCGGCGATCCTAGAACAATATTGATGATTGTCCGGCCGGTTGAGGGAGAATACCAGCTAGAAGTAATTGGGATAGGAAGAGGAAACTATACACTCACAATTGCCTTGGACGATAAAGAATCTAACCAAACCAAAGAAATCCACGAGAAAATCCCTATTTCCCCCGGAACAATTCACACCTATAAGTTTATGTTCAAAAAGTAACCGGAACGGTTAATCCATTCCGCGGTTTGTACAAGCACAAAAAATTCCTTTGCAAAAAAACTTAAGTATGATAGAATATTATAAATATTTATAAGGGGAGCGTCGACACTTGACAGAGCGGATCATTGGTGAAGGTTTGACGTTTGATGATGTCCTTTTGGTACCGGCCAGTTCCGAGGTGGTACCGGCGGAGGTTTCGACCAAAACCCGGGTTACCAGGGATATTGAATTGAATATCCCCTTGCTTAGCGCCGGAATGGATACCGTCACTGAAGCGCGGCTGGCGATCGCGCTTGCGCGTGAAGGCGGGATGGGTGTGATCCACCGGAATATGCCCCCGGAGGAGCAGGCTTTGGAGGTGGATATCGTAAAGCGCTCCGAACACGGGGTAATTACCAACCCCATTTCTCTTCACCCGGACAACCTGATCCAGGAAGCTCTGGACTTAATGGCCAGGTACAGGATTTCCGGTATCCCTATTGTCGAAGGGAAAAAGCTGGTCGGGATCATAACCAACCGGGACTTGCGCTTTGTTACCGATTTTCAACAGCTGATTAAGGATGTTATGACCAAAGAGAATCTGATAACAGCGCCGGTGGGGACAACCCTGGAAGAAGCAAAAGCGATTTTGCAGCGGTACAAGATTGAAAAACTGCCGCTGGTTGACGAAAACTTCCACCTTAAAGGTTTGATTACCATTAAGGATATTGAAAAGGCCCGCCAGTATCCGAATTCGGCCAAAGACGAAAAGGGCCGGTTGCTGGTGGGGGCGGCCGTAGGCGTTGGTGATTTGGAGGTACGGGCTCCCCTGCTGGTGGAGGCGGGAGTCGATATTCTCGTGGTCGACTCGGCCCACGGCCATTCGAAAAATGTGATCCAGGCGGTAAAGGAACTGAAGAAGAAGTTCCCCAATGTTCCGGTGATGGCCGGTAATGTGGCCACAGCGGAAGGCGCCCGTGATCTTTACCTGGCCGGCGCCGACTGTGTAAAAGTCGGGGTCGGGCCCGGCTCAATCTGCACAACCAGGGTAGTGGCGGGGATCGGGGTGCCCCAGGTAACCGCCATCATGGAATGCGCCCGGGTTGCTAAGGAATTCGACCGGCCGCTCGTTGCCGACGGGGGAATCAGGTACTCGGGGGATATTACAAAATGCATTGCCGCCGGCGCCCACTGCGTAATGCTGGGGAACCTCTTGGCCGGGACCGAAGAAAGCCCGGGTGAAATTGAGATCTACCAGGGAAGGAGTTTTAAGGTCTACCGGGGAATGGGTTCACTGGGCGCAATGAAGCGCGGCTCCCGTGACCGTTATTTCCAGGAAAAACAGGAGAAACTGGTCCCGGAGGGTATTGAAGGCCGGGTGCCGTTTAAGGGTTCACTGGCGGAGACCGTTTACCAATTGGTCGGCGGGTTACGGGCAGGAATGGGTTACTGTGGCGTAGCTACCATTGAGGAATTGCGCACAAAGACGAAGTTTATCCGGATCAGTAACGCCGGCGTCCGGGAAAGCCATCCCCACAGTGTACAGATTACCAAAGAGGCGCCGAATTACAGTATGGATTAATTAATACACCCGTGTCATACCGGCAGCGGGTGATATGGCACGATAAAAACTGCAAAGCGGAGTGAAGAAGATTGACCATCGCCAACAGCTTGTCAATTTTGCGATTGCTCTTGTCGCCGTTGATCCTATGGGCCTTTCTCTTCTCCCGGCGAAGGGTGATCCTTCTCCTCTGGTTGGTGACCGGTCTTACCGATGTTTTGGACGGGTGGGTGGCCAGAAAACGTGGAGAAATAACCGAACTCGGGAAGATACTGGATCCGGTCGCAGACAAGCTTGTGCTCGGCTTTTCGCTGGCCGGCTTGATTTGCCGTTATAACCTGCCCCTTTGGGTGGGCCTGGTTTACCTGGTTAAAGAGACGACGCAGCTCTTTGGCGGCCTGTTTTTTTTCCGGCGGCAGCGGATGACCTTACCCAGTAACCTATGGGGAAAAGCAGGTACGTCCCTCTTCTTCACCGGCTTTTTTCTCTATTTGTTTTACCCGGAGATCGGATATTACGTGGTCCTTGTGGGGCTGGCCTTCTCGGTCTTGGCTTTCTGCACCTATACAGTGGAACTCTTGAAACAGATAAAAAAGGCACCGGGTGTGGCCAACCGGTCCTGACCACCCACTGGCAGCCCCGCTAGTTACCCCGCAGGCAATCCCGCCGGTGACCCACCGGTACCCCAGTTGTAACCCCTTAGCCCTGCCCCTCCCTGCTACACTCCTGCTCGATTCCTGTCCCTGGCAAACCTCATCCACTGCGCAACCCTTACCCCCGCGCGCGACTGCCGCGGCTATTTCGCCCGGTTCTTCGATAAAACATCAAAGGCCACTGCCATCAGGAGGACAAAGCCTTTAATCGTCATCTGCCAGTCACTGCCGATGCCCATGATGGACATGCCGTTGTTGAGTACCCCCATTACCAGGGCGCCGACGATCGCCCCGATTACCGTGCCAACCCCGCCGGTGGCGGAGGCCCCGCCGATGAAGCAGGCGGCGATGGCGTCCAATTCAAAACCGCTGCCCATAAGCGGGAAGGCCGAATCGGTACGGGCGGCGAAAACAATCCCCGCTACCGCCGATAAAACCGCCATGTTCAGATAGACAAAGAAGAGCACCCGGTTGGTATTGATCCCCGAGAGCTGGGCGGCTCTTTCATTACCGCCCATGGCATAGATATAGCGCCCGGGTACGGTTTTGGTAGTAAAAAAGTGGTAACCGGCGATAAGCGCCAGCAGAATCATTAAAATAATGGGGATACCCTTATACGCCGCCAAAGAGCAGGCAAAAAGGTTAACCGCCACAATAATAAGGAGAAGCTGGCTGATAAAGAGGACGGGCGGCATAACCCCGGTGTTACTTTTTATTTTCGCCCGGCGTTTTTTTACTTGGGTAAGCATAAGAAAGATGGAGAAGATTGCTGAAAAAACGATGGGCGTCAGGTTGAAGCCGCTAATAGCAGGAAAAAAATCCGGGAGATAACCGGAACTGATGGACTGGAAAGACCGGGGAAACGGCGATAATGTCAACCCTTTCAGGATGGTATTGGTTAGGCCGCGGAACAAGAGCATCCCGGCGAGGGTGACGATGAACGCGGGGATGCGTATATAGGCGATCCAGAAACCCTGCCAGACCCCGATAACCACACCCATCAGCAGGCCAGTGATGATAGCGGTTGCCACGTTCATTTTCATTTCAATGATCAGCTTGCCCACGATTGCCGCGATAAAAGCGGCCACTGAACCAACGGAAAGGTCGATATTGCCGCCGGTCAGGATACAAAGGGTCATGCCAATCGCAAGGATCAGGACATAACTGTTTTGCAGGATCAGGTTGGTGACATTCATCGGTACCAGGAGAATACCGTTCGTCGCAATCTGGAAGAAGAACATAATAAACACCAAAGCGATTAGCATGGCATATTGGCGGATATTTGCTTTCAAAGTGTAACCGATGGATTCAAACTTCACGGTTTGGGTCACTTTTGCTGTCTCCATCATAACACCCCCCTATTGTTCTGCATGCTCTGCATGATGCACCGCATTATTTTTTCCTGAGAGGCATCTTCCTTAGTGAGTTCGCCAACGATCCGGCCTTCATTCATCACGTAGATCCGGTCGCAAAGGCCAAGAACCTCGGGGAGCTCGGAGGAGATGAAAATAATGGCTTTACCTTCCTCAGCCAGTTGATTGATGATCGTATAGATCTCATATTTCGCCCCCACATCGATGCCCCGGGTCGGTTCATCCAGGATTAAAATGTCCGGTGCGGCAAAGATCCATTTGGCCAGCATCACCTTTTGCTGGTTACCGCCGGAAAGGTTTTGGATCTTCTGGTAAATACTTGACGATCTGATATTCAGCTTGCTCCGGTATTCCGTAGCTACGCGGGTTTCTTCAGTATCGTCAATAACCCCTCGTTTGCTGATTTTATTGAGACTGGCCAAGGAAATGTTTTGCCGGATATCGCTAATCAGGATGAGCCCGGCATTTTTCCGGTCTTCGGTGACATAGGCCAAACCATTCTCAATGGCGTTTTGAATGCTGTTAATCGCCAGTTTTTTCCCGGCTTTTATGATCTCACCGCTGATCTGCCGGCCGTAGGCCTTGCCAAAGATGCTCATGGCAAACTCGGTCCGGCCTGAACCCATCAACCCGGAGATGCCTACAATCTCCCCCCGGTGAACGCGGATACTCACATCTTTAATGACCTTTCGCCCTTCAATTTTTGGGTCATAGACGGTCCAGTTTTTTATCTCCAGGTAAACCTCGCCGATTTTTGGCTGGCGCTTCGGAAACCGGTCTGTCAATTCCCGGCCGACCATTCCTTTGATGATCCGGTCCTCATTAATCTCACCATCTCTGAGGTCAATGGTTTCAATGGTGGTCCCGTCCCGGAGGATGGTAATGGCATCGGCCACTTTGATCACTTCGTTTAATTTATGGGAGATCAGGATCGCCGTAATCCCGGATCTCTTCAACTCCAGCAACAACCGTAAGAGATTGTCGGAGTCCTCTTCATTGAGGGCAGCCGTCGGTTCATCAAGGATAAGGAGTTTAACCTCTTTTGCCAGGGCCTTCGCGATTTCCACCAGTTGCTGTTTACCGACGCCGAGATCCTTAATCAGTACGTTGGGGTTTTCTTTTAGCCCCACTTTTTCCAGGAGTGAAACCGCATCCCGGCGGGTCTTTTCCCAATCGATCACGCTCCATTTTGCCCTTTCGTTCCCGAGGAATATATTCTCAGCAATGGAGAGATAGGGGATGAGGGCAAGATCCTGGTGGATAATGGCGATCCCCTTTCTCTCACTCTCACGGATACTCCGGAAGGCACATTTTTCGCCCTGGAAGAGGATCTCCCCGCTGTACGTGCCATAGGGATAAACGCCGCTGAGGATATTCATGAGTGTGGATTTACCCGCGCCATTCTCACCGACCAGGGCATGGATTTCGCCGGCCGTCACTTTCAGGTTGACATTGTCCAGGGCTTTGACCGGGCCGAAGTATTTAGAGATATTTTTCATTTCCAGGATAACCATTTTATCCCATCCTTTACTGTTGGGGAGCGCATGAAAAAGATAATGGATAAAGAAGAATAGTGGAGAAAAATAAATAATGCTTCCGGGCAAAATCCTCCCTAAACGACCGTTTTAAGAAAAACCCGCCCGGAAGCATACTTGCCCTTTTTTATCAGCAAGATTTCTTATACTGTCCTGTCTTAAGGGATACGGATTGGGTAGCCGGGTCAGATCTGCAGATCCTCTTCTGTATAATACCCGCTGTCGATTAGGAGTTCTTTATAGTTGTTGACATCCGCATAGACCGGCTCACAGAGGTAGGACGGGACGATTTTGACCCCGTTGTAGTAGGTCTCCGTATCATTGACCGGTACTTCTTCCTCTTTCATGATCGCTTCCACCATCTCCACCACCTGGGCCGCAAGGGTTCTTGTATCCTTAAAAATCGACATCGACTGCTGGCCTTTGATCATGGCTTTAACATTGGCTTTATCACAATCCTGGCCGGTGATGATGGGATAGGGTTTCTCCGGTGTGCCGTAACCGGCGTTCGTCAGGGAGGTTATAATCCCAATCGCCAGGCTGTCGTTGGGGGAGAGAACGGCATCGAGTTTTTTGCCGTCAGCGTAATGGGCGGTAATGAGGTTATCCATCCGCGCCTGCGCCGTGGCGGAATCCCAGGCGTGGATAGCAATGACCGAAAATGCCGTTTGTCCGCTGGGGACCACCAGTTTCCCTTCATCGATATACGGCTGGAGAATGCTCATGGCGCCGCCGTTAAAGAAGAGGGCGTTGTTATCATCGGGGGAACCGGCAAAGAGCTCGATATTGAAAGGTCCTTCGTTCTCCTTGAGGCCAAGTTTTTCTTCGATGTATTGGCCTTGAATGACACCAACCTTATAATTGTCGAAGGTGGCGTAATAGTCTACATGCTCCGAGTTCATAAGAAGGCGGTCATAAGCAATTACTCTTATATCATTCTCAGCCGCCTTACGCAGGACTTCGGTCAGGGCCGAGCCGTCAATGGAGGCAATAACGAGGATTTTACATTTTTTCGTAATCATATTCTCCAACTGTTGAATCTGGGTGTTCACATCATTATTGGCGTATTGCAAATCTACCTTGTAACCCTTCTCTTCCAGCATCTTTTTCATGTTGGCGCCGTCCTGGTTCCAGCGCTGCAAGGATTGTGTGGGCATGGCCACCCCAATTAAGTTTTCATCCGCCTTTTCACTGGTCTTTTTGCCGCACCCGGCAAAACTGCCGGCCAGGGCAAGGATGAGCAGTAAAGAAATGAACCTCTTCATTTTTCTACCCCTTTCGTTTTAGATTTTTAACTCCAGCAATATAAGGAATACCTCTAATACTGCAGTACCCGGGCGATCACCCCATTTCTGCCATGAAATTCAGCCGACTGGCAACCTCATTTGCAGGCACAGTGGGCGGCTGAAGAAGAGATCGTGAAGTTGTACTAATTAATTAATATGACGAAAGAGAGAAAATTTTCCTGACTTATTCTGTAGATAGGGATCGGCAGAAAAGATTTGGGGACGGCATAAAAGAATCTCCCCCGGGCAAGATCAGAGTAAAATGGGAAAAGGGGGAATTGGCTGGTGCCGGAGGTAATCGCCGTGCTGATCAGGGCGACTGTCGCCTTTTTTCTCCTCTTAATCATGACCCGCTTAATGGGGAAAACCCAGCTCTCGCAGTTGAATTTCTTCGATTATGCCGTTGGCATCACCATCGGCTCCACCGCCTCCACCCTGGCCACCAATACGGAGACGCCGGTTGTTGCCGGTGTGACCAGTATTTTGGTCTGGGCCGGGCTGGCTATAGCCATCGACCGCCTTACTTTGAAAAGCCTTTATGCCAGTAAAATCATTGAAGGCGAGCCCAGTGTGATTATAAAAAACGGGAAGTTGATGGAGGAGGCAATGGACAGGGCCAATTATGACATGGAGGAGTTAATGACCCAGTTGCGGAATAGGGGGATCTTTGATCTTTCCCAAGTGGAGGAGGCGGTACTTGAAACCAACGGCCAGTTAAGCGTTTTGCTTAAGTCTCAATACCGGCCGGTGACCCCTGAAGACTTGAAACTGGATACCCAATATGAAGGGATGCCGCAGATCCTGGTGGTGGACGGGAATATCGCCCGGCACCGCCTCGCCGAGTTGAACCTGGACGAGGAGTGGCTCTGGGAACAACTTCGTAACCTGGGGATTAATGATCTTTCCGAAGTGATGGTGGCGCAACTGGATACCACAGGCAAGCTGTATGTGGATAAGAAGTCCGACTGGGAAGGATGGAACCGTTAATTTTTCTCTTGACTTTTTGCCGGATTAAGATAATATGGTAACGAAATAGTATTTAAATAGTGCTTAAGGAAGGGTTTTTCAGGAGATGTGGAAAAAACGAAGAACAACAGAGCAGCGGATGATGTTCGCCATCGCCTTGCCCATTATAGTCCAGCGGATAACCCACCACCTCATGCTCCTAATCGACAGAGCCTTTGTCGGTAACCTGGATGCCCGTTACTTATCGGCCATAGGGAACGTCATGATCCCTTACAACGCCATGGCTTTTGTCTTTTTTGCCATTGCCACCGGTTTGACGGTTTTGGTCGCCCAAAACGTCGGCAGAAAGGATTACCGGCGGGCGCAAGAGTTGAGCCAGTCGGCCTTTTTTTATCTTACGCTCATCTCCACCGGCCTTTTCCTCCTCTGGTTTTTCGGTGCGGAGAAAATCTTCTCTTTATTCGGCGCCACCGGTGATATTCTCCGGTTTTCCGCGGTTTACGTCCGGATTATCGGGGTTTATCTGATTTTCTTCGGTATCGAGGTTGCGGCTGCTTCAATCCTGGAAGGGGTGGGTACCACCCGCCCGATTATGGTGGTGGGGGTAGTAAGGAGTTTTCTCAATATCTTCCTGGACTGGCTCCTGATCTTTGGGCACTGGGGTCTTCCCGCCATGGGGTTGGAAGGCGCCGCGCTGGCCACCTTAATCGCCAACTTGGTAGGTTGCGCTATCCTCTTTTACAGCCTCTTCCTTCAGGGCAATTTACCTTTCTCCCTTGATAAAAAGGCTTTGTTTAGACCAAAATGGCAGCCGTTCTGGGAGGTCGCCCGCCTCGGCATCCCCAGCGGCGTGGAGATCTTTCTCTATCAAGCGGGGAACCTGGTCCTGGTCCGGTTCCTTAACTTCATTGATGAAATGGCCATCGGCATTTATTCGCTGGTCACCAGTATTCAGACGATCCCTGTTTTGTTCTATATGGGTTTTGCCAAAGCCACCACGACCATGGTCGGCCAGTACTGGGGTGAAGAAAGGTTTGACGACGCAAAAAAAATCACCCTTTACGCGCAGAAGATCTCCGTTGCTACCTGCGTGGTTATGGGGTTGATTTTTGCGCTCATCCCCGGGGTTTTAATCCGGATCTTCACTTCGGACCCGGAGGTCCTGGCAAGAGCCGGCCAGCTTCTCCGTATCTCCGGAATTTTGCTGGTCTTTCAATCATCCAATATCGTCTCGGGCCATGCCATCCGCGCCACCGGGGATACCAGATGGATGCTTTATTCACAAATTTACGGGACAATTTTTGTTCTTGGTTTCTCCGCTTTCACCATCTTTTACCTGAAATGGGGGTTGCTCGGGTTATATCTCACCACCATGTTTGATGAGCTTACCCGGGGAATCGTCAATTTCCTCCGTTTCTATTTTGGGGTCAATCCCTTAAGAAAACTGCCGGAACTGTCAAAGAACCTCAAAAGGCGGGTTATGAACGGGAAAGAGAGATCCCGTGGATCCGGAATTCGCGGATGACCAGGGCGAGAGTAATCGTAAAGGCCAGCAGATCCGCGACGGGGGTGGCGGTCCAGATCCCGGCGAGGCCGAAGAAACGCGGCAGGAGAAAGAGCAAGGGGACATAGAGGATGAACTGGCGCAGTGCGGAGAGGAAGAGGGACGGGAGGCCCTTGCCGATTGCCTGGAAGAAAGTGATGGAGACGGTTTGCGGGCCCAAAAGCGGGTAGATTAAGACCATGATCCGCACGGCCTTAATGCCCACATCCAATACTCCGGGGTCGCCGGTGAAAATCTTCAGGAAAAAGCCGGGGAAGAGGAAAAAGGCGATCCCGACCAGAGTGGAGTAAAGACTGCCGGCGCCGGCGCCTTTGAAAACGGCTTCCCGGATCCGCCGGTATTTTTTTGCGCCAAAGTTATACCCGACAATCGGGAGCAGCCCCTGGGAGATGCCGATCACCGGCATGAAGGCCAGCATTTGCATGCGGAGGATGATCCCCATCACCGCGATGGGGATATAGCCAAAACCGCCAAGGATCTGGTTGGCGATAATTATGGCCAGGTTGCCGGAGATCTGGATCAAGAGCGAAG
This sequence comes from Bacillota bacterium, assembly GCA_012727895.1. GTDB lineage: Bacteria > Bacillota > UBA4882 > UBA10575 > UBA10575 > JAAYGG01. The sequence continues at coordinate 24,275 of JAAYGG010000011.1, read as the reverse complement.
GCAAGCCCACTTTATAAATATCCCAGATAATCCGGAGATCCGGGCGGAGATGTTTTAGGGAAGGCGACAGGGCGCTGCGACCCGTGAGAAAATACCATAATTGAATGGCAACCCCCGCTATTTTTGCGATGACCGTGGCCACCGCGGCGCCTTTGATCCCCATTCCCAGACCAAAGATGAAGATGGGATCGAGGATGATATTTATGACTGCGGAAGAGATCATAACCGCCATGGAAAAGTTGGGGTTCCCCTCCGCCCGCGTGACATGGTTCATCATCATAATGAAGAAAAGGAAAAGGGCGCCGTTGGCGATTACCGACATATACTCCACAGCCAGCTCGAGGATCTCCGGGGTGGCGCCGAACAAGACCAGCAAAGGCCGGAGATAGAAAAGACCGGTTAAGGTTGCTGCCAGGCCGAAAAGGAGGCTCAAGAGAAAAACCTGCCCGGCCACAAACGAAGCTTTCTTTTGGTCTTTGGCCCCGAGGGAACGGGCGATCAGGGAACCGGCGCCGATCCCCGTGCCAATGGCAATAGCGCCCAGGAGCATCTGCACAGGGTAACAGATGGAGAGGGCGGCGATGGCGTCGGCCCCCAGCCGCCCGACAAAGATGGTATCGACAATATTGTAAGAGGCGTTGACCGCCATGGCCAGGGTGGCCGGGAGGGAAAAACGGAGTAAAAGCCGGATGATTTTCTCCTCTCCCAGGCTATGGGTGCGGTCTTTTTTTGCAGTTTCTTTCATCCACAGGCACCTTCTCTTTCGTAACCATTGAAAGACCCCAAGGTTTACAAAGCCTCATTCATAAAACCTGATTGACCAAGAGGAATACCCAGTATCCTACAACACTGGATCCCGTTTATCCGGTTCCTAGATCTCCACCCCCAGAAGAAGGCGGATAACATAGCCGATGCTGAAACTTAAAGCCGCCACCCCGAGGCTGATTGCGGTCATTTCCCAAAACCGCCTGCGGAAAGGCAGATCTTTGACGACGGAGATATAGAAGTTAAAAACAAGGATAATCAAGATGCCCACCAGCAGGGTAATACCCAGGCTGAAAAGGTAATTCTTCAGCAGCAAATAGGGGAGGATCAAGGCGGCTACAGTAATCAGGTAGGCGATCCAGGTGTAAACGGCGGATTTGAACGGTTCCTGCCCGCCGCCCCCCTCCGCCTTGGTGGAGAGATATTCCGAAGCCCCCATGGAAAACGAAGCCGCGATGCCGGTGATCAGGCCGGCCAAGGCAATCAGCCGGGTGTTCTGGAGGGCAAAAGTCAGCCCGGCCAGGGTCCCGGTGAGTTCAACAAGGGCATCGTTGAGGCCAAGGACGATCGAACCCACGTAATCCAGGTGTTCCTCGGTAATAAGGTTGAGCAACTGGTACTCATGGTGTTTTTCCTCTTCAGCAATTTTCCGCACTTCCGGCAGTTCTTCGAATATTTCCATGTAAGCACTTTGTGCCCGCTCCTCGCCCTTCTCCATCAGTTTCAGGGTGAAAGTCAAGCCAAAGATCCGGGCCGCCCAGTAATAGAAGAAAACCTTCCGCCGCTGCGGTTTTATGTTTTTTTGGGTGTATCTCCGGTAGAACTCAGAATGGGCCAGTTCCTCCCGGGCGATTCTCTCCAATACCCTCCGGTTCTCTTCATCCTTAACTTTCGCCGCGAGCAAGCTGTATATGTGATACTCGGTAATCTCGGTTCTTTGGAAGATAAGCAGTTTTTTCAGGGTTTCTTCGCTGACTGGCACGGGTGTATGCATCCGGTCCATAGCCCCACCTCCGTTCCTTTCCTCCTGCTCTTAATCGTTGTCTATTTTAGCATATCTTGTCCGGGTATGCAATTTATAAGAGGAGGCGGGCATAGTTCGCGTGCGATCTGAAGAAAAAACTTTAAATTATGACAGGCAGTTGTCATATTACCGGTTATATAATGCAATTAACACAAGAAAAAGGAGGGTCAAAGATGACCGGAGAAAAACTCTGTCAAAGCTGCGCCATGCCTTTAACGGAAGAGTCTTTGCTCGGGACGAACGCCGACGGCACCAAAAACGGGGAGTACTGCATCTATTGTTATAAAGACGGCGCTTTCACTTCCGGAGTGACAATGGAAGAGATGATCGAGATCTGCATCCCCCATGCGCTGCAGGCAGGGGCCTATCCCGATGAAAACACGGCCCGGGCGGCAATGCAGGAGTACTTCCCCAAGTTAAAACGCTGGCAGCAAAGGTAAGCCCGTTTTCCTCTTTTTTGCCCTTTAGATTTTCATTGGTATCTTTTCCCCCGCCACCGGGGGAGTTTTTTATTGGGGTAACAATTTGCAACCCTGTGAGGTGAGAATTGTCCACCCTGTTATTCGTGCTTTTCTTGGCGGGGAAAATATGACATACTCCTGTCATATTTTATGGTATAGTATGGGTATAGGCTGGGTTTTGCGTGCGTGTTCGTGTGACCGTAAAATAACCGCCGGAAAGGACTGGTATTGCCATGCAGATCGACCGGATGCTCCGGATCGTCTTTATCCTGTTGAATAAAGGGATTGTGACGGCCCGTGAATTGGCTGCCGAGTTTGAAGTATCGCCCCGGACCATCTACCGTGATATTGATGGCTTATGCCAGGCCGGCATCCCTATCTACACCAGCCAGGGCCGGAACGGCGGCATCAAACTGGTCGACAGCTTTGTCCTGAACAAATCGGTCTTTTCCCAAGAAGAGCAAAATGAGATCCTTGCGGCCTTGCACGGGTTGAGCGCCGTCCATTATCCCCAGGCGGAAAAGGTGCTGACGAAATTAAGGGCCATTTTTGGGCAGAAATTAGTGGACTGGATTGCCGTGGATTTTTCTGGCTGGGGCCCGGCCAAACAGGAGACACTGGCCACGATTAAGGAGGCGATTCTCAACCGGCAACTCCTCTCTTTTACCTATTATAACAGGTACGGTGAGAAAACCACCCGGACCGTTGAGCCTTTACAATTGTGGTTCAAGAGCAAGGCCTGGTATCTCCGGGCTTTTTGCCGCAACAAGCAGGGCCAGCGCCTTTTCAAGCTTAACCGGATCAAAAACATCCGCCTGCTCCCGGAGGAGTTTATGCGCCGGCCGGAAAAGGAAAACCCGCTCGTGGCTGAAGATGAACCCGCCGTTCCTGAGGTCCAAATCACCATGAGGATCCATTCCACCCAGGCCTACCGGGTTTATGATGAGTTTGAGGAATCCCAGATCGCCCCGCACGCGGATGGCAGTTTCACAGTCCGCTTTTCCTACCCCGAGGATGAGTGGGTCTATGGTTTTATTCTCTCTTTCGGCATGTACGCGGAAGTGCTCGAACCGCCCCATATCAGGAGGATTATTAAAGAACGCCTCGAAAAGGCCTTGGCTTTTTATGAATAAGGGTTGCACGGGCAGGCAGGATTGGAGGTTCATCCACGAAAAGGCAGGAATAGCGAGACCGGAGGGAGAATTGAGAAAATAGCCGGTTTATGTTTTTTGCAAAGAAACGGGTTAGGAAAAAAGGTGTACACTGCGTCCTGGAGACCACGGTGAAGGGTTTATAGCGGTTTTTGCAGATCTTCGGCAGAAGAGGTCACATCAGACACAGGAGGTTATATCATGAAGAAGAGCGGAATAGTAAATATTCTTCTATTCGTAGCGCTGGTCGGTGTTTTTTCCGGGGCGGTTTTCTCCGGGGAAAAAGAGGATGCCGCCGATTTAAAAGAGGTTTTGGTGGCAAGAGGTTTCAACCCCCGTGATATCCGCCGGGTAACGGCGGATTTCCGGACGGTGGGCCCGGTTGAGGTTACTTATTTTTCCGTGGATGAACCGGACCTCCCTTTCCGTAAGGCAATGCGGGTCAGGACCCATTTTGCCACAAAAGAACCCTGGCACGCCCAGGCCCGGTGGGACGCGCGGCAGCCGGCAAAGAAAGGGGACCTGATCTTTGTCCGCTTGTGGCTCCGGAGCAGCCTGCAAGGGGATATCCAGCGGGCTCCCATCACCAACCTGCTGATTAAGAGAAAGGAAGATACGAGTCAGGCCCTGCAGAAGGGCCGCCACCGGCCGGTCACGGAGGAATGGCACCCCTACTATTACTACGCGGTGATGCCCGCCGCTTCCCGCAACTGGTACCTGGAGTTCCATATCGGCTTTTATGAACAGGAGTTTGAGGTTGGCGGCGTGGAGATCGTGAACCTGGGGAACGCCGCGAGTAAAGGATACGACCTCTCGCTGCTGCCGGTGACGGATACAACAAACGCCCTTACCTACCCCGGGCAGGAACAGGACGCGCCCTGGCGGCAAGTGGCCAAAGAGCGGATACGCGAGATCCGCATGGCAAAACTCTTGGTGGAAGTGGTTGACGGGGAGGGGAGACCCCTTCCCGGCGCGGAGGTAAAGGTGGAGATGAAGCGGCACGCCTTCCCGTTCGGGACGGCGGTTACCGCCCACAGGCTCACCGGGAATCAGCCGGATGACGAGAAATACCGGCAGGTGGTGAAGGAACGGTTCAACCGGGTGGTCTTTGAGAACGACCTGAAGACCCCGGCCTGGGCCGGCCAGTGGGGGAAGCATTACAGCCGGGAGAAGGTCATGAAGGCCCTGGACTGGCTGGATGAGCAGGGGATTCCTGCCCGCGGCCATACCCTTTTCTGGGCAACCCATAGCCATATGTTGACCGATGCCGGCATGCCGGTGCGGGAGATGAAAAGCGCCATAGAGGTCCGGATCAAGGACCAACTGGGCACGCTTGCCGGGAGGCTGGCGGAATGGGATGTCCATAATCACCCGGAGATGTTTACAGAGATCACGGAGCGCATCGGCTGGGAGGCCACCCTTGACTTCTGGCGCCTGGCGCGGGAAATGGATCCCCAAGCCAGGCTGGCGATTAACGAGGGTACCATCCTTCCCTTTCCTCACCATCTGAAGGACAGGTACAAGCAGCGGATCGCCTGGCTTTTGGCAAAAGGGGCGCCGGTGGAGGCCATCGGTTTTATGTCCCATTTTTCCACGGCCACGGTGACCCCGCCGGAAAGGATCTGGGAGATCCTCGATGAATTTGCCGAATTCGGGCTGCCCCTGGTGATCACCGAATTTGACATGGCCATCAACGACCAGCACCCCGAGGAAGTACAGCTACAAGCTGATTTCACCCGCGATTTTCTCATTGCGGTCTTCAGCCATCCCGCGGTTGACTCCTTCTTAAGCTGGGGTTTCTGGGCCAGGCAGCACTGGAAGCCGGAAGCCGCTTTTTATGATAAGGACTGGAATCTCCGCCCCCACGGCCAGGCCTATATGGACCTGGTCTTTGGCGAGTGGTGGACAAACGAAACCCTGACCACGGATGAAATGGGCAGGGCCGGGGTGGATGGTTTTAAAGGGGAGTATGAGATTACCGCCACCGCCGACGGGCGGACGGCCGCAGCCCGGATTGAACTGGGTGACGGCGGGGCCACGGCCCGGCTGGTAATACAATAGAACCGAAGCGTGTATATGGTTGTATGGGTTGAAAATAGCAGACGGCCGGGTTCCGGCCGTCTGCTATTTCTATGAAAACCATTGTTTTTCCGGTTGGCCGGTTAGAATTCCCTCTCCGCGTGGGCCTCCAGCCACTCCCGGACAGGGGGGATGATCGCCTCCAGGGCGCCGCCGGCAAACGGGTTTTTCAGGTTGGCCAGGGTCACCAGTTCCAGGAAGGGTTTGCTGCCGCCGGCCCGGCAGAGCCGGAGATAGTCCTGCCAGGCTTCGTCCCGGCTGGTATTGGCCTTCTCCCAGAACTGTAAGGCGCAGACCTGTGCCAGGGTATAATCGATGTAGTAAAAGGGGCTGGTAAAGATATGACCCTGCCGGAACCAGTAACCGCCCCGCTGCAGGAGGTCGTTTCCTTCATAATCCCGGTAGGGCAGGTATTTTTCTTCAATCGCCCGCCAGGCCCGTTTCCGCTCCTCCGGCGTGGCTTCCGGGTGCTCGTAGACCCAGTGTTGGAATTCGTCGACCGCCGCGCCGTAGGGGATGAAGAGGATCGCCCCGCTCAAGTGGGCGTATTTATATTTCCCTTCGTCTTCGCTGAAAAACAGGTGCATCCACGGCCAGGTCAGAAACTCCATGCTCATGGAGTGGATCTCACAGGCCTCCAGGGTCGGCCAGGAATACTCCGGGACCGCAAAGTCTCTGCTGGAGTAGACCTGGAAGGCATGGCCGAATTCATGGGTTAAAACGTCGATATCAGCGGAGGTACCGTTGAAATTGGCAAAGATGAATGGCGACTGGAACTTGGGGATGTAGGTGGCAAATCCCCCGCCGGCCTTGCCTTTCTTGGCGATAAGGTCAAACAAACCCTTCTCAGTCATGTAGGTAAAGAACTCACCGGTCTCCGGGGAAAGCTCATCATACATCTTCTGCCCCTGCGCGATGATCCATTCCGGGCCGCCTTTGGGCACGGCGTTTCCCGTGGGAAAAGTGAGGGGTTCGTCGTAATATTTCAGGGCGGGCAGCCCCAGCCTCTTGGCTTGCTGCTTCCTTAAGGAGACGGCCAGGGGGACAAGATGGTCAAGGATTTGTTGCCGGTAACCGGCGACCGTGGCCGCGTCATAGTCGGTCCGGGAGAGGCGGGCGTAACCGAGGGCGACAAAGTTTTTAAACCCCAATTTTTTCCCGATCTTATCCCGGACCTTCACCAATTGGTCGTAGATCTCGTCGAATTGGCCTTCATGGGCGGCAAAAAAGCCGGTATAGGCTTCGTGGGCCTCCTTGCGCACCGTCCGTTCGCCGGCTTCCATGAAGGGGGCCATCTGGGCCAGGTTCCTTTCCTCCCCGGCAAAGGGGATCCGGGCGGAAGCCCGGAGCTTTGTATATTGGCTGGCCAGTTTGTTCTCGGTTTGCAGGTCGGGGATGATCTCCGGGGTAAAGGTCTTCAAATGGGTTTCGGCGATCCGGAAAAGCTGCCGCCCCCACTTCTCTTCCAACTGAGGACGGTATTCCGACTGCACCAGCGCCTGGTAGTACTTGAAAACCAGGCCTTCATAGACAGGGGAGATCTCGTCAAAATAATCATTCTCCGCCTCGTAATAAGGGTCGGTGGTATCGATGGCGTGTCTAATCGTGACCAAGGCGGCCATGGATGCAAACTCGTTGCGCAGGGCGTTGATCTCCTCCATGGCCGCATCCTGGGCGGCAAAGGATTTTGCCGTGGCAAATTCCTTGAGGAGCCGGTTGAATTCGGCTTCAACCTTTTCCAGTGAAGGCCGTTGGTATTCGTAGTCCTTAAACGTCTTTTCCATCACCAAACCTCCCGGGCTGAGATAATTCCGTACCAAACTTTGAGTTTATTCTATTATAAAACCGGCGGGGGTGCAAGAAAAAAAGCGGAGAAGAAGACTTCTCCGCCGGGACCCCGGAACGGGGCTTGGCGCACGAAGATCCGTGCATGCGAGAAAAACCGGTTGGAGTTGGAGGGTTGGCCGGGCGCCGGAGGGGCTTAGTTGCGGGACAGGTACAGATAGGCTGAGAGCGCTGCTTTGGCGCCTTCACCGGCGGCGACAACAATCTGTTTATGCGGGATATCGGTGACGTCCCCGGCGGCGAAAACCCCTGGGATATTGGTGCGGTTACAGTTGTCCACAATAATCTCGCCGTTCTCGTTCTTCTCTAATCCGCTGGTGAAGGAGGTATTGGGAATAAGGCCGATCGCCACGAAGACACCGTCTACCGCCAAATAACGCTCGCTGCCGGGATCCCCGTTCGCGTTCCGGACCTTAATGCCTTGGACAAACCGGTCCCCGGTGATCTCGGTAATTATCGAAGAGTTCATGAGTTCCACGTTCTCCGCCCCAAGGACTCTATCCTGGAGGATCTGATCAGCGGTGGGCTCTTTGGCCAGGTTGATAATATAGGTCTTTTTAGTGATCCCCATCAACTGTTGGGCGTATTCGAAAGCGGAGTTGCCGCCGCCGGCGACCGCTACGGTCTTCCCGGCATAAAACGGCGCATCACAAGTGGCGCAATAGGCAACGCCTCTCCTTTCGTACTCTTTTTCACCGGGGATCCCAAGCTTCTTGTAGGTTTTACCCGTGGCGATAATCACCGACCTGGCCGTATAGGCGCCCCCGGTGGTCTTCACCGTATGCAGGCGGCCTTCGCTTTTCAGTTCAACCACTGGTTCATCTTCTTTGATTGGAATCGCGTATTTCTTTACATGCTCTTCGAATTTATCGGCCAATTCGGCGCCGGTGATCATCTGAAAGCCCATGTAGTTTTCCACGTCCCCGCTCCAGTTGGTCTGGCCGCCGATGTCCCCGGTCACGACCAAAATGTCCAGGCCTTTACGGGCCGCGTAAATTGCGGCGCTGATCCCGGCAGGGCCCGCCCCGGCGATGACAAGGTCATAGATCTTTTCCTTGTTCATTCCGCCAACCCCAGTAGTTCACTGATTTTTCTCCGGTCGAACCCGATGACGATCTGGTCGTCAATCTCCAGGACGGGGACGCCCATCTGGCCGGTTTTCTCGATCATCTCCTCCATGCCTTCTTTATCCGTGGCCACATTGATCTCCTCATAGTTGATATTATAGGCATCCAAGAAGGCCTTGGCTTTGTCGCAATAAGGGCAAGTGGGCAAAGAGTAAATTTTCACTTTTGCCATCCCGGTTCCCTCCTTTTTACTCCTATTATTGTATGACAGAAATACCGCTATACTCTCTTATTCTTCCTCCACCAGTTCCATCGGCTGGCCGCAGCAGACCAGTTCGCCGCCGCCGACCTTGGTCACGGTAACCTCATTCCCGCAGATTGTGCAGTAGAAGCGCTGGCCGACTCTTTCAACGTACATTCTTGTCACCTCCTTTCCGCAGAGATCCCTGCTTTTACCGGTACATGAGTAGTTGCAGCAACTCCATAAGCAGGTCGCTTAAAGCAGTTTTTATTTACTATTTAACGTAGTTTATATATTGTTGGCCAGGATCTTTTCGATGAGCGCTTCCCGGTCCGCCGGCGTGGCGCTCTTGCTCCCCCCGCCGCCCGCAGATAGCCTCTGGCCAAAGGTGGGGGCTTCTTTTTTGTAGAGAATCCCCAGGGGAATTTTCTCCTGTTCTTCCCCGCCGGAACTGGCGCCATAATCCCATTCCCTTATCTTTTGCAGGGCCTGGAAATAGTCGCCCGGATCGTGGTCTTCCACTGTATAGACCCGTTCCGCATAGTACTTGTGGAGATTGTAAAAGGTGACACAGACCTGGAGTATATCAACTAAAGCAAAGCCCCGGTGGTTTATGGCTTCCCTGATGATCTCCTTCATCTGCTCCGGCTGGGACGAAAACCCCCGCGCGAGAAAGGTCGCGCCACTGGCCAAGAGAAGCTCCAACGGGTTCAGGGGCACTTCCGGACTTCCCGCCGGGGTGGAACGCCCCGGAAAACCCGGCGGCGAGGTGGGGGAGAACTGGCCGGTGGTAAGGCTGTAGACCCGGTTGTTATGGACGATCACCGTGATGTCAACGTTTCTTTTGGCTGCAAAGATCAGGTGTTCCAGGCCTTCGCCATAGGCGTCCCCGTCGCCGGCGAAACCGATGACCTCCAGGTCCGGGTTGGCCAGTTTGATCCCGGTGGCAACCGGGAGCACCCGCCCATGGATACTATAAAAACTGTTGATATTAAGGTAATCAGCGATCTTGCCGTGGCAGCCAATCCCGGCAACCATCACCAGGTTCTCGGGGCGCGTGGGTGACTCTCCTTCACTTAGTTCCTTGAGGACTGTTTTTACGGCGTTTAAGAGGGGAAAGTTCCCGCACCCCGGGCACCAGGTGTTCGTCGCAGAGGTTTCAAAATTATGGGCGGTCATGCCATCGCCCCCTTTACTTTTTCCTCCAACTCTTCAATGCTAAACGCCCGCCCGTCGGTTTTCAGGATTTGCCCGTCGGCTTTAAACCCGTAATTCCGGATTAACCGGCCAAGCTGGGCTGTGGCGTTGCTTTCTACGGTAATCAGTCTCTTCACCCCGGCAAGGGCCTTTTGAAACTGGCGGGTTGGGAAGGGGTTAAGCACAACCGGCTGGATCACTTTGAGCCCCAGCCGCCGTCCCACCTCAAGACAGGGTCCTTTATTTGACCCCCAGCAAAGAAGGGCCGTTTGGTGCGCGTGCGCGCCTTGGTCCTCTCCTTCATAGGTATTGACCGTTTTTACCGCTTCCAGGGTCCGGGCTAGATACTCCCCTTTACGCAGGCGTTTTTCCTGCATAGCCGTGGTCTGGTGGGGATCCTCCGTGGTGATCCCTGCTTCGTCATGTTCATAGCTGTTAACCTTAATGACACCCCCGGCCAGTGGGGGAAAGGCCAAAGGCGAAACGCCTGTCCCGGTCAGGGCATACCGCCGGTAGGGCAGGTCCTGGCCGGTCCTTTCGCCGGCATCCGGGTTTTCCTCCTCCGGCAGGAGGACCGGGGCCTCCGGATCCGCAGCCAGTTCCCGGTCGAAGTTATAGAAGCTTTCTCCCAGGTTTTTATCGGAAAGGATGATGGTGGGGATCTGGAACTCCCAGCTGATCCTCAGGCCCAGTGCCGACCAGTAATAAGCCTCTTCCGCATCTCCCGGCGCCACCAGAAAACGGGGGAACTCGCCCTGACCTGCATGCAAGGCAAAGAGGAGATCGGATTGGCCTGAATAGGTGGGAAGGCCTGTGGAAGGCCCGGTCCGTTGCCCCAGGACAATCACAATAGGCACTTCGGCCATCCCGGCCAAGCTCAGCCCTTCGGTCATCAGGCAAAAACCGCCGCCGGAAGTGCCAACGGCCGCCTTTTTCCCGGCGTAGGCATAGCCCAGGGCGGTCAGGATCACGCTGATCTCATTCTCCAGGTGCAGGACGTCCAGGCCAAAATCCCCGCTTACACCGGCAAGGTAGTGCAGGATCGGGGTGGTCGGGGTCATCGGATAAGAAATATAGGCGTCAAGACCTCCCTTGACCAGCCCGAGGGCAATTGCCTGGTTGCCGGTGATCAGCGGCAGGATCTCCCGGCGCAAAGGTTCGATGGTAAGCGTCTCTTCGACCGCTTCATAACCACGTTGCGCAACTTTCACATTGAGCTCCGTTTCTTTACGGAGTTCCTGCCGCAAGACGGTTTCCAAAAGAGTGAAGTCGATCCCGGCGGTTTTGGCAAAAGCCCCGATCATGCCGGTGTTGGTCATGACGGCCGGGGCTTTCTCCTCGCGCAAAATCTCGGCCAGGGGGATTCCGAAAACCCGGGGATCCGGCAAGGCCGTCTTTTCCCGGGCATCGCAAAGACAAATACCCTCTTTTTTCAGGCGGTGCTGATGGTGGGAGAAGGTCTCCCGGTCCAGCGCCAAGATGACATCAACCTCATCCCGGTGGGCGGCGATCCGGTCTTTGGCCGCCCTGATTATGGAGAAGGTATGGCCACCCCTGATGATCGAGGGGTAATCCCGGTAGATAAAGGTCCGGTAGCCCAACCGGTTCAGAAGCTTCCCCAGAACCGTGCTGGAACGGTCCACCCCGGCGCCGGCCTTCCCCCCCACCAGGACCGATAGGCTATCGAGCCCAACTTTGGTTGGTGTTTCTTTCATTAACAGCACCTCACAGAATCCCGGGTTTTTCGCGGCGCGCATCCCCGCACCCGGCTGCTGTCCGCTTATGGATGCGCCCGGATGCGCCCGCTTGTCCGGGTTTTCCCAGCCCGGCCATTTTGCCGTGGCTTGCCAATGATACGACATAACCGTGAACAATGCTATGGTTTACTCGATGATCTCTATTTCTTTGCTGACTTCCCAGAGGCCGTGGAGGTTGCATTTTTCCCGTGCCCGGAGCGGCCCGTGGGCGTGAGATAGTTTAACTGTAAAGACGGCTTCCGGGTAGCTCATCCCGGCGCTGAAGGCGGCCCGGCCCAAATAGGTGTCGCCGCAATAAAGCTCAACCCATTCTATGAAGTGGGCCGGTTCGTTGGGATGGGCCAGCAACTTGCCGACCGTCACTTTTACAGTGAACGGTTCATCCTTCTTAACGCGGTCCGGTGCTTCGATTACAGGTACGTGTTTTTTCTCAAGGTCCGAAAGGTCTTCCCAGTTTTTTGGGACATTGATGCCGCATAAAATATCCTCCTCGCAGGTCCACTTTCTTTCCACACTTATCCCTCCTCTCTTTATTTTTTTTCGGTTATTGATTCTAATAACTTTAAAAGCACTTCTCCGTCACAGGGTTTGGTTAAAAAACCCTTGGCCCCTGCGGCCAACGCCCGTTCCCTGTCGCCGGGCTGGGCGTGGCCGGTGATGAAAACCACCGGCAGGCTGGGACAAAGGGTTTGCAACTTTTTTTGCAGCGTAAAGCCGTCAATCCCCGGCATCCGCAGGTCTAAGAGGAGAATACCGTCGCCTTCCGCCGGGAGCGCCGTCAGGAAGTCCTCGGCCGAGGCGAAGGTTTCTCCCGTATAGCCGGCGGCTTTGAGCAGGCGGCTAAGGGCTTTGCGCACTGCCTCGTCATCATCGACTATATAAAATTTGGGTTTAACAGTTACTCTTTTCATCAAGGAAAATATACCAGAGGGGCAAGGTTTTGTAAATTGGACCTTGGTCCAATATCCAGGGGGACCGAAACTTTAGCCCACAGAAGAACCGGGGTTAGAACCAGGGTTTTCAGGAGTGATGCCGATTTTTTCGGCGAGGCGTACCAGGTCGGCGAGGGAGGCGGCTTTCATCTTCTGCATTACCCTGGCGCGGTGGACCTTGATGGTCTTCTCTGTGACCTTGAGTTCGGCGGCGATCTCTTTGTTCAGCATTCCCGTGATTACCCAGCGGAAGACCTCATATTCCCGGGGGGTAAGGGTCTTGACCCTGCGGCGGATCTCCGCCTTCTCCGCCGCCTCCTTTTGCAGGCGGGCGGCTTTGGCGAGGGCCTGTTCAACCGCGTTCAGCAGTTCCTCTTCGGCAAAGGGTTTGGGCAAAAAGTCCACGGCCCCGTTCTTCATGGCCTGCACGCTCATGGGGATATTCCCGTGGCCGGTGATGAAGACAATGGGCAGAATGACCCCGGCATTGGCCAGTTCCTGCTGGAGGCTGATCCCGCTGATCCCCGGCATCCGCACATCCAGCACCAGGCAGGAGGGGTCCTTTGGATTGAGACAAGGGCGGCAGGCTAAGAAATCTTCCGCCGAGGCAAAAGCCTGCGTTTGATATCCGGAGGCCCGGAGTAGCCGCTCCAGGCTTTTGCGGACCGAAGAGTCGTCGTCAACAATGAAGATTGTTGGCGTCATCTTTTCAATCCCCCTCATAGGCAGGTAGGATAAAAGAGAAGGTGGCCCCGGGTCCATCACTATTGTTTTCCGCCTTTAAAGACCCGCCGTGCGCCTCGATAATGCTCCTATTGACGGCGAGCCCCATGCCCATGCCCTCATTTTTTGTGGTGAAGAACGGTTTGAAGAGGTCTTCCGGGTTATCCACGGTAATCCCCGTCCCGGTATCCTTTACACTGACGGTAACTGTTTTCCCGTCGCCGGCGGTGCGGATGGTCAGTGCTTTCTCCCCTTCCCCGGTCATGGCTTCAAAGCCGTTGAGGGCCAGGTTGACAAGGACCTGTTGGAGTTGGATCCGGTCGCCCTTGACCGGCGGCAGGTCCGGGGCAAGCTCAACATTTAAGGAAACATTCTTTATCACCGCATTACTCCGGATCAGGGGGAGAATCTCCCGGATAGCCGTGTTAATATTCAGGGGGGCCGGTTTATGCAGGGACTTCTTTAAGTATACCCGGATCTTCCGGATGATCTCGGCCGCCCGTTTGCTGTCTGCGACCACATCAGCGAGGATCTCCCGGATCTCCTCAAGGTCCGGGCCTTGGTCATGGGACTCCGGGGCCAAAATCCTCTGGGCAGCCTGGACGTTGCCCATGATCGCCATGAGCGGCTGGTTTAGCTCATGGGCCAGAGCGGCGGTGAGTTCGCCCATGGCCGTTACCCGTGATACATGGAGCAACTCCTTTTGCAGGCGGGTTTTATCCGCCTCCTGCTGTTTATAGATGGTGATATCCTGCACTGTACCGATGGCCCGGAGAGGCTTGCCCTTTGTGTCCGTTTCCACTTCGGCTTTTTCCCGGACCCACTTAACCTGGCCGTTGACGATGATCCGGTGTTCGATATCGTAGGGCTTTCCCGCCAGCGCCGCCCGCCATTTTCTCTTGACGTACTCCCGGTCCCCGGGGTGAATTCTCTGCAGGAATTGGTTATAATCAACCGGGGTCCCCGGTTCCAGGCCGAAGAGGCGGTAAGTCTCATCTGTCCAGAGCATGGTATTAGTTAAAAAGTCCAGGTGCCAACTGCCGACCCGGGCCACCCTTTGCGCCCTGTCCAGGATCTCCTTGGTAAGCGCCAGTCTTTCTTCGGCTTTTTTCCTGGCGGTGATATCCTCAAAATGTATTAGAATTTTACGACCGGAAGGCAGGGTTAACAATTCCGCGGAGATTACCAGGTAACAATCGTGCCCGTCCGGGCCGAGCGTCAGCTTTACCTCTTTTTGCCGGCAGGGTTGGCCGGTGGCGTAGATCTCCAGGATGGTTGCTCTTACCGGACAATCCTCGCAAGAGGGGGTCCGGCCGCATCCCTGCGGGTCATCCAAGCAGTTGATACAATTGACCGCCCGGCCAAAGGTGCACCCTTCGCCGCCGGCTCCCCCGGAAAGGCCGGCAATAATGGCAGCGGCGGCAGGGGTCATCTTTTCCACACGCCGGTCCTCATTAAGGAGGAAGACCGGTACGGGAAGGCTCCGGAAAAATTCATCAATCGTCAACCGGTCCGCCCGGGAAAGATCTGCCGCTTTTTTCATCTTTTCTCTCCTGCTTTTAAAAAATGGGCGACGCAAGCATATCCCACCCCCGGTTACCTGTATAGGATCTTCGTCGCCACCGGCATCTCCATATGTAATGAAAGGTCAATTAATAATGAAAAATTGATTGATTTATTTATGTTAAATATATCAGAAAGATGACAAACCTGTCAAACAGTGATAAAAAGAGAGGAATCCCGGGAAAAAGGGAGAAACAATACTCTTGTCTGTCATGGGTAAGCAGCTGGATGGAAAAAGATTGGCTTTGGAGGAGTATCCAGGTGGCGGGAAAAACCGGGCTATTACACGGACTATTACGAGGCTTGTACCGGGACCGTAATTTTTTCCGGCAAATGCTGAAAATCGCGCTTCCGGTTATGGTTCAGAACTTCATCACCTCCTTTTTAAATATGGTCGACACTGCAATGGTGGGAAGGCTGGGGGAGACGGAGATTGCCGCGGTCGGCATCGCCAACCAGTATTTCTTTATTTTCCTCATGTTCATGATCGGCCTGGGCGCGGGGTGCGCGGTATTCATCGCCCAGTTCTGGGGGAAGAGGGATACCGGGAACAGCCGGCGTATCCTTGGCGTCGGGCTTTCTTCAGCAATTGTTTTTTCTACTGTTTTTATCGTCTGTGGCTACCTTTTCCCCGGCAAGATCATTACGGTTTTCAACAAAGACCCGGCGGTTATCGGCTTGGGCGGCGACTACCTGAAAACCGTTCTCATCAGCTATGTATTTGCCGGGATCAATATCGTCTATCATTTTGCCCTGCGCGCCACCGGCAACGCCTTTCTCCCGATGGCGGTGAGCGGGGGGGCCCTGATCTGTAATGTTTTCTTTAATTATGTCTTTATCTTCGGTAATCTGGGCGCGCCGGCGTTGGGGGTGAAGGGCGCCGCCCTGGCCACGGTGATCGCCCGGGCCGTTGAGACCGGTGCGACTATCACCCTGGTCTATACCGGGAAAAGGGCTTTGGCGGCTTCCCCGGGTGAACTCACCGGTTTCAGTTGGGAGTACGTGAAGAGGGCCTATGCCACGATTCTCCCGGTGATCCTCAATGACATCTGCTGGGGAGCGGCCAGCCTGGTCTACACGGCGGTTTTTGGGCGCATGGGCACGCAGGCGGTGGCGGCGATCCAGATTGTCAATACCATAACCAACCTCTTTCTCATTACGATCTTTGGGATCTCCAACGCCGCCGCGGTTATGGTCGGCAACAGCGTCGGCGCAGGCAAGGTGAGACAGGCCAGGCTTTATGCGCAAAAATTTGTTATCCTCTCGATCATCGCCGGGGTCTTCCTCGGCTCCATGCTTGCCGTCTTTGCCCCTTTGATTCTCCGGGTCTTTAACGTCTCCAGTAAAGTACAGAGGGACGCCCTGCTTATTCTCTATATGGCGGCGGCCGTCTTCTCCGTAAGGATTCTTGCCAATACAATCATCGTCGGGATTCTCCGCGGGGGCGGGGACGCCCATTATGCTTTTGTGGTGGAAGGCCTCACCATGTGGCTGATTGGGGTGCCGCTGACGATCACCACCGGGCTGGTCCTTAAATTCCCGGTCTATCTGGTTTACGCCGCCGGGTTGGCGGAGGAGATCGTCAAGGGTATCCTTGTCCTTTCGCGGCTGGCCTCCGGGCGGTGGGTTAAAAATGTCACCTTCGGTTTACCCTCCGGGTGACCGGGCCTCTCCATTGACGATCATTCCCGCTGGATTCACCGGTTTTACCGGACATTGCTTTACATGGCTTGACATGTGCCCCACGACGGTTCCGGTTTTTTATTCCAGTCTTTCTATAGATTTTACAATGAAAATGTATTAAGATATAAAAGGAAAAAGCAGCGTACAAAGAAGATTTACGGAGAAGGAGGATTTCATTATGGGTTTGGAATTGCGCAAAGATGCCAAATACGCACTGATTGTTCCTAGCAGTATGGGGGTGCGCATTACTCCCCTTCACGGGCAGCCGGTGCATTGCAGCGATACTTTTTACATGCACGTTACCAGCGCTGAAACCAATGTTGCCAGTGTCTCTTCCTACCTTGGCCTCCCGGTAAAAGTCCTGACGACTTTTGTGAAAGGGAGCCCCATTGCGCAAATGATCAAGAGCAACCTGAGAAGCAGGAATATGGAGTTTGAGGGGCCGGAAGTACCGCAGGGAGGCCCCTGGGGTTACCGCCACCAATTCAATATCGCCGACAGCGGCTACGGTCTCCGGGGCCCCAGGGTCTACAATGACCGCGCGGGGGAAGTCGGCCGCACCCTTAATGTGAAAGATTTTGACCTTGAGCGGATTTTTGGGCAGGAAGGCGCCCAGATCATGCATGTTTCCGGCTTGATCGCCGCCTTGTCCCCGGAAACCAGCGCTTTCTGTTTGGAGTTGGCGCGCGCCGCCAAGAAATATGATACCCGGATCTCCTTTGACCTTAACTACCGGGCTTCTTTCTGGAAAAACCGCGAGGAGGAACTAGGCAAAGTCTTTACAGAGATCGCCAGTGTCGCCGATATCCTCATTGGAAATGAAGAAGATTTCCAACTGGCTTTGGGCTTGGAAGGGCCGGAAGCCGGCGGGAAAGACCTGGCCGCAAAGGTTGAGAGCTTCAAGGAGATGATCGGCCGGGCAAAAAAGGCCTTCCCCAATACATCCGTTTTCGCCAATACCTTGCGGGAGGTCATTAGTGTCAACAGCCACCTCTGGGGGGCGATTCTGGCGGTGGGCGACGAGTGGCATGTGGTGGAACCGCGTCCCATTACCGTGCTTGACCGGATCGGAGGCGGCGACGCTTTTGTCGGCGGGTTGCTTTACTCCATTTTAAAGGGCTGGGAAGCGGAGAAATGGATCCAGTTCGCCTGGGCGACCGGCGCCATGGCCACCACCTTCCTCACCGATTATATCCAGCCCGCCGATGAAGAGCAAGTCTGGAGCATCTGGGAGGGGAACGCCCGCGTCAAACGGTGAAATAAAGAGCCTTGACCCTCTGCAAACAAGTAATTACAGGAGGTTTTTACTCAAAGCAAAAAAACGGCGAAAGCCGTTTTTCTTTTTGAAAAAACGATTTACTTTTTGTCATATAAATAGTATACTATAGTGAGAAAAATTGTCTAAGATGCCAAGAGATAGAAAAATGCTTTTTCCTTCCAGTATAACCAGGATTAAAAGCAAGGGGGGAATGTTGGAGATGATAACCGTCTATATTAATAATCAATATTTCGGCGAGATCAATAATTCCGGTATCATTTTAGATATAAACGGGTCAAAAGTCGGTTATTATACGGGCAACAAAATCCTGACCTATTCGGGGAGTCTCATCGGAGAAGTATATGACGGTTACATCCTTGATGCGGACGGGAACAAGATCGGCTGGATTACCTAAGGAAGAAAACAGGCGGCGTTCCGGCTGTTATTCGCTGTTTACCAGGAAACATTTGACCTGGTGATCTTTGCCGGCGGTAACCAGCGGCGGCTCCTCCCGGTGGCAACGTTCCTCCGCATAGGGGCAACGCGGGGCAAAACGGCAACCTTCGTCCATATCCGTGCCCCCCTGGGCTTCACCGGCTAAAAGCAGGCGCTCCCGTTTGTAATCGGGATCCGGAACAGGGACCGCCGCCAGCAGGGCTTTGGTATAGGGGTGCAGGGGATTGGCAAACAAGGTCTTGGTGGGAGCAATCTCCATGATTTGCCCCAGGTACATCACGGCCACCCGGTGGGAGATATGTTTCACCACCGCCAGGTCATGGGAGATAAAAAGGTAAGCCATCTTCATTTCCTGGCGTAATTTAACCAAGAGGTTGATGATCTGGGCCTGGATGGAGACGTCAAGGGCGGAGACGGCTTCATCACAGACGAGCAGTTCCGGCTGGAGGATAATCGCCCGGGCAATAGCGATCCTCTGCCGTTGCCCCCCGGAGAATTCGTGGGGGTAGTGGTACAAGATCTCCGGTGAAAGGCCGACTCGCTCCAAAACCTCAACCACCAAATCCTTCTTCTTTTGCGGGCTTACGCCCTGCAGGCCTTCGCCCACCAGATCCAGGACGACCATCCGGGGGTTAAGAGACGAGTAGGGGTCCTGGAAGACAATCTGCATTTTGGGCCGGAAGAGCCGCATTTTCTTTCCAGTGAGCGCAGTAATCTCCGTGTCTCTAAAAAAGACCCGGCCGCCCGTGGGCTCGGTCAGCCTTAAAATACTCCGGCCAACGGTGGTTTTGCCACACCCGGACTCGCCCACCAGGCCGAGGGTTTCGCCGGGGGCAATGGTAAAGCTCACCCGGTCCACGGCTTTCACCCATTTCCGCCCGAACCCCAGCGGGCCGGAACGGACCGGGAAATACTTCTTCAAGTCCTTAACTTCAAGGAGATTCGCCATTTCCAAAACCATCCTTTACTTCTCCTGAAACCATCCTTTACTTATCCTGCAACCAACAGGCGACGGTATGGCCGGGGGCGGCTTCCCGTGACACAGGGTACTCCTTATGACAAACCTCCATCACCCGGGGACAACGCGGGGCGAAGTGGCAGCCGGCGGGAAGGCGCAGGGGATCGGGAATCATCCCCGGGATCGCCCTTAACTCCTCTTCCCTGTCCAACCGGGGGATGGAGGCGAGGAGACCCAGGGTATACGGGTGCAGGGGGTTATGGAACAACTCTTTGACCGGAGCCAGTTCCACGATGCGGCCCATGTACATCACAGCCACACGGTGGGCGGTTTCGGCGATGATCCCCAAGTTGTGGGTGATGAGGAGAAGCGACAGGTTATAGGAGACCTGGAGCTCTTTGAGTAACTCCAAGATCTGGGCCTGGATTGTCACATCTAAGGCGGTGGTGGGTTCGTCGGCAATCACCAGTTTTGGCCGGCAGATCAAGGCCATGGCGATCATGGCCCGCTGCCGCATCCCGCCGGAGAGTTCATGGGGGTAAGCCTCGTAAGCCCGCTCCGGCTGGTGGATACCCACCCGGGCCAGCATCTCCAGGACCTGCCGGCGGAGTTCTTTTGCCGGCAGCGCTTTTTCCGGGGAATGGATGCGCAGCGCTTCACCGATTTGCCGGCCGATCTTCATCACCGGGTTAAGGCTGGTCATGGGTTCCTGGAAGATCAGGCTGATTTCTCTCCCGCGGAGTTTAATCAGGTCCCCATGGGGGAGCTGCCAGAGGTCCTTTCCCGGCTGTTTCTTCTCCGGCCGGTAGATCACTTCCCCGCCCGCCAGGACCGCAGGGGGCGTGGGCAGGAGTTTTAGAAGGGACAAGGCGGTAACCGATTTCCCGCAACCCGATTCGCCCACCAGCCCGAAGGTTTCACCGGGGAAGACCTGGAAGGAAACGCCGTCAACGGCTTTGATAACGCCGGTTGGTTCCCCACCAGCGATCCCGGTGGTCTCCCCGGCTGTACCGGGGATCTGGAAATGGACCGCCAGGTTCTTAACTTCCAAAAGAGCTGTTCCCATCTTTACTCCATCCTCTGGTATTCTTTGGGGTCAAAAGCTTGCCGCACCCCTTCCCCCACAAAGGCAATTAAGAGCAAAACCAGGGACAAGGCCAGTACCGGGAAGAGGGAAAGCCAGTAAGAGAAGATATTGTTCATCCCTTGCCGCATCAACTCGCCCCAACTGGGAGTCGGCGCCGGGAGGCCAAACCCCAAAAAGTCCAGGGCCGAGAGGGCGCCAATGCCCCCGATTAGATTGAAGGGGAAAAAGGTAATAATCGGCGTCAGGGCATTGGGCAGCATATGACGGAACATGATCTGCCAGTCGCTGACTCCCAGCGCCCGGGCGGCCTCGACAAACTGGACCTCCCGCAGGCGTAAAAACTCGGCCCGCATAAAATAGGAGATCCCGATCCAGTCAAAGACGATAAAGATCAAGAGAAGGGTAAGGAAGCCCGTACCCAAGGAACTCCCGATAATAATGACAATATAGAGAAAGGGCATGGTGGAGAAGATCTCGATCATCCGCTGCATGGTCAGATCGAACCAGCCCCGGAAATAACCTTGCAGCCCGCCGATGATCACTCCCACGGTCATACTGCAGGCAGTAATCAAAAGGGCAAAACTGAAACTGGTCCGGTACCCGTAGAGCAAGCGGGTGAAGATATCCCGCCCCCGGTCATCGGTGCCCAGGATGTTTTTGGCCGTTGGCGGGGTCGGCGGGTAGCCCGGCAAATCACGGATGGTTTCGTTGGGGCCGTAAGGAACCGGGGGAAAGATCATGAAATTGCCGGTTCCTTTGGCAAAGGCGGGCGAACGGTTCAATTCTTTATAATTGGGCCTTTCCGACGGGTCCAGCCCAAAATGGCTCCCGTCGTAAAAGCGGAGGACCGGAAAATAATATCTCCCTTCGTACCTGATCAGAAGGGGCTGGTCATTGGCGATAAAATTGGCAAAAAGGGAGATAAAATAGGTCGCCAAAAGGATGATCAGGGAATAATAGGCCCGCTTTATCTGCTTAAATTTTTGTATGCGCCGGCGCGTAATGGGAGAGAACCGGAAAATCTTCTGCACCTCCAATGCTCCAAAGCCTATTTAAACCGGATCCTGGGGTCTACCAGGGCCAGGCAAAAGTCGGAAATGATCCGCCCGACCAGCATCAGCAGGCTGGAGATGACTAGCAGCCCCAGGGCCACCGGGTAGTCCCGGTTAACAATGGACTGGTAGCCCAGGAGCCCCATCCCGTCAATGGTGAAGATGGTCTCGATCAAAAAGGACCCGGAGAGGATTACCCCGATAATCATCCCGATGTTGGTGGCAATCGGGATCAGGGCATTACGCAAACCGTGCCGGAAGACCGCCTGGCGGTAAGGGAGGCCTTTGGCCAGGGCGGTCCGGATGTAATCCTTGTTCAACTCTTCCATTAAAGAATTCTTCATCAGCAGCGTCAAAGTGGCAAAACCGCCGATGGTATAGCAGACCAGCGGTAAACACATGTGGTGGAGGATGTCCAGGACTTTCCCGAAGAAGGTCAGATCCTCAAAATAATCGGAGACAAACCCGCTAGTGGGGAAGAGCGACAGAAAGCTGCCGCCCGCCAGGAAAACGATTAAGATCACCCCCAGGGCAAAAGCGGGGATGGAGTAACCCACAAAAATCAGGATACTGGTCCAGTGGTCGTAGGCCTCTCCATGCTTGAGGGCTTTTTTTATCCCCAGCGGAATGCAGACAAGGTAAGTCAGGAAGAGCCCGGTCAAGCCAAAGGTCAATGAGACCGGGATCCGGCTGGCGATCACTTCCAGAACCGGCTTTTCGTAGGTGTACGATGTTCCCAGGTCCAGGCGGAACAGGTTCTTCAGCCACCGGAAATACCTGGTCAGCACCGGCTGGTCAAAGCCGTAGTATTTCTTGATATTCTCCAGTTCCGCGCTGGTGATGGCTGTTTCCAGGGCGCCGCTGTAACCGGGCCCGCCTTCGCTTTGCGCCGCCATCCGCATGCGCTGCAGGGCCTGTTCCACCGGCCCCCCGGGTACCATCTGCATGATTAAGAAGGAAACCAGGGTGATCCCGATGAGGGTCGGGACAATCAAGAACATCCGTTTGAGAAAATAGGCCCACATCAATCCTCACCTGCGTAATCATCGTAGTGGATCTCTACCGGTTCGGGCGGGAGGGCCTGCCGGCTCTTTAAAGCCTCTTGGTACCTTTCGACTCTTTCCGGGTCAATCCACCAAGAAGGGATAATCCCCGAACGGTATTTGGAGAAGACCGTTGCCGGCCGGCCGAAGATATTCTTATATAAAATCCTGCTGTAATCGGCTTCCCAGAATAAGACGTAAGGCACATCCTGGTAGATGATGCGGTCGATCTCCTTGATGATCTCCGTTCTTTTTGCCACGTCAAAAATGGGCGGCAGGGAGTCGATCAACCGGTCGACTTCAGGGTTTTGGTAGCCCGGGAGGTTGCTGCCGCCGGGCTCATCAATATGGCGGGAATGCCAGAGCTGCTCCGGATCGGGGAAGAGGGCGCCGCTCCACCCAATCACCACCGCGTCAAAGTCGTATTGTTCCATCTTCTTGATGAGGGTGGCCCAGGAGTACCGCTCCAGGTTCACTTTGACCCCGGCATTTTTGCAGTCTTCTACGAAAACAGTTAAGTACTTCTCCGAATCTTCCATAACGTAGGCAACGGAAAACTCCAGGCGCCTGCCGGCCGCGTTTACCAAATAGCCGGTCTGGTCCAGGCGGTCATACCCGGCTTCCCGCAACAGGTTTTTCGCCAGTTCCGGATTAAATTCGATCATTGGGTTGGACTCTTCGCCCTTTTCGTAGAGATAGGGCCAGTACGAGGTTAGGGGTTTATATTCACTATACATAATCTTCTCCAGGATCAACTCCCTATTCAGGAGGTGGGCGATGGCGCGGCGCACCCGCAGATCCTGAAAGAGCGGCCGGCGCATATTTAAAGCCATCCCGGAAAAACCCCGGGGGGCGTAATTATAGATCTTCTGCTTGACCAGCCAGTTCTTCTCAAATTGTTCGCTGTTGGTATCTTCGATCCAACGCTTGGCGGTGATCTCAGTAAAAAGATCAAATTCGCCCTTTTTAAAGGCCTCAAAGGCCACCACCGGGTTCATCACCCGGAAGCGGAGGCGTTTGAAGTTGTATGTCCCCTTCATGTGGGGCAACCGGTCAGCCCAGTAATTCTCCTTCCGGGTCAGCACATAATACCTTCCTTCTTTTACTTCCGTCAAGTCGTAGGGCCCGCTGCCCCCAGGGAGGCTCATGTTAAATTCTTTATTAAAATCCTTCCCTTCCATCAAGTGCTTGGGCAGGATATTGAACCCGGCCAGCATCTCCAGGTTCTTATAATGCACGGTCTTGGCGGTAAACTTCACTGTCCGTTCGTCAATGATCTCCGGTGGGTTGAACCGCCCCAGGTACATGCGCATTACCGAGGTGAGGTTCTCCGGGTTCATAATCACGTCGTAGGTGAATTTCACATCCTCCGCAGTGATTGGGGTCCCGTCCGACCATTCGGCGGCAGGGTTGATCTTTACCGTAATCTCCTTTTGGTCCGGGGAAATACTCCAGGACTCCGCGATCAGCGGCTGAAATTCCAGGGTCTTGTCGTCCACTTCCATCAGCGTGGCATAGACCAGGTCAAAGACCTGGGAAGCATCGACGGAGTTATTGACATAAGCATTAAAAGACTTGGGAAACTCCGAGGTGTGCAAGGTCAATTCATCCATTTTAACGGATGCGGGTCCGGGTCGCACCACAAGGATTTCTTTGGAGACAAGGATATATATGGTTACGGCAATTACCGCCAGCAGGACAATGAGAAGCAGAGTTTTCTTATTCTTCATGCCATCCCCCTCCACACAGAAAAAGGCTTGCAAATATTTTCGACAAAAGCGGGAAAAACCCTTTTCAAGCTGTAATGTTAGTGTAAAATTACTGTAGGTCTTTGCAGGAAATAGTTTATGGAAAAAAGAAGAGGAACCTCACATTCACGCAGTTGAATGAATACCCCCCAAGGAGGCTGAGGTTCCTCATGGATCTAATTCGT
>JAAYGG010000102.1 GCA_012727895.1 Bacillota bacterium | reverse complement strand
TGGCTGGAGAAGATGATCCGCTGTGCCGAACGCCACCCGAGAGCCGGCGTTGTCGGCGCGAAGATCCTGAATTACGACGGCACAATCTACCATGCGGGTTTTGTCAACGGCGTGGTCCGGGGAAGGGGAAAAAAAGACGCGCCCGGCCGCTACGGCACGGAAGTCGCTGTCCACGGTATTCAAGGCTGCTGTTTCCTGGTGAAGCGGGATATCATCCCGGTGGTGGGGAAGTTCGATGAACGCTTCTTTATCTATGCCGAAGAAGACGACTACTGTTTACGGACGCGCAAAGCCGGTTTCCAGGTGATGTACGCACCGGTCCCCATCTACCATTACCGGGAAGGCTCCGCCATCCCTCCCCAGAAACGCCGGGAATTACGCCTCGCGAGTAAAAAGAAGTTCCATGAGAAATGGAGAGGTAAGTGATGAGGAGAAAAAGCAACCTCGTCCCCCTGGCGCAGATCTCCGCGGTGATGTGCAACTACGCCCGGCCCAACAATGCCCGGGCCTGTGTCCGCCAGTTGCGGAAGCTGGGGATCGAAGAGATAATCGTTTGGAATAACAAAGCCGCTCCAATCCCCGAAGCCACATACAATCTCAACTACCCCGTGAATATCGGCCCGCTCGGTAAATACCTGGCGGGCTTGGGGACAAAAAAAAGCTACATCCTGGTGGTGGATGATGATTATTTAATCCTTGAGCCCGGCCTCGAAGCGCTCCGCCGGTGGGTCCGGCGCTATCCTTTGGTCGGGCAGAACGGGGCGGTTTTTTATCCCCCCTTTGATTACTACGGGAAGAAATTTCATTACCGGTCGGACTGGATTAAAACCCCGCGCCGGGTGGACATGGTCCAACCGAATATGGGCATGATGCTCAAAGCCGATCTCTACCGCCGGATCTCGCTCCACTGGGCCTGGAAATCCCAGGCACTCTTCCGCCGCTTGCCGGGCCTCTTCTCCACCGACCTGGAGGCAAACTGTGCCGCCTGGGAACTGAGCGGGGAATACCCGGTGGTCGTCCCCGCCGACGGCCCGGGCTTTTGTCACCTGCCGGATGAAGCCCCGGAAAAAGCCCTCTCCGCCCAGGCGGGGATTAAAGAAGCAAAGACAAGGGTCTTAAGATGGCTCCTCGCCCACGGCTGGCGCCCCTTGCGCTACCGGCCCGGTATACCCGCTGACCGGATGAATAGAAAAACTCCGGTCTAACCGGCTTAGCAATGACCGGAGACAGCTGCGGTTCCTCTCCTCCTGTGCCGGTATACGCATGGACGGTATTGGCTTGACAAAACCAAGGGCACTGGTTATTATTAGAGAATAATAAATATTGGCAGGGGGTTACCATGCAGAGGAGCCTTGAAGAGTTAAGACGGGAGATTGACCGGGTTAACCTGGAACTTCTTAAACTGCTAAACGAACGGACCAACCTGGTCAAGGAGATCAGTGATTTGAAAGATCAGACCGGGACCGATTATTTCGACCCGGTAAGAGAAGCGGAGATGTTGGAGAGTATCTTACGGCGAAACCGGGGGCCTCTCCCCAATGAACTGCTTAAAGAAGTCTTTACCACGATTTTCTCTTCCGCCCTCCAGTACATGGGGATTAAGAAGGAGAAAAAACTGCTGATCGCCGCCGGCCAGCAAAACGGCTTCCAGAGCCTGCAGGAGATGTTTGGGCTCGCGCCGGACGAACCGATGCTGATTGCCGGGCCCTGCGCTGTGGAAAAAGTGGAATACCTTGAGCAAATCGCCGCTCTCCTCAAAAAACTCGGGATCAAATTCCTCCGGGGAGGCGCCTTCAAACCCCGCACATCCCCCTATGACTTCCAGGGGCTGAGGGAAGAAGGATTGCGGATCCTGCAGCAGATCGGGAAGGAATATGGCCTGCTCACCGTCACCGAAGTGGTGGATACCCGCGATGTGGAGAAAGTGGCAGAGTACGCCGATATTCTCCAAATCGGGGCCCGCAATATGCAAAACTTTGAACTCCTCAAAGAGGTGGGAGAGACGCAATGCCCGGTTTTGCTCAAACGGGGCCTTTCCGCCACCATCCAGGAGTTTATGTTTGCCGCGGAATACATCGGCCTGCGGGGGAACCGCCGCATTATCCTTTGTGAACGCGGGATCCGGACCTTTGAGCGGAAAACCCGCAATACCCTTGATCTCTCCTGTGTTCCCTTGATAAAAAAAGAGACCAGCCTGCCGGTACTGGTGGATCTCAGCCATTCCCTGGGGCGTAAGGATATCATAATTCCCATGGCCAAGGCGGCGCTGGCCGCCGGGGCCGACGGCCTCATGGTTGAAGTGCACCCCCTCCCCGAACTGGCACTTTCCGATGCAAAACAGCAGTTAAACCCGGAAGAATTTCAAGAGCTTCTGGCAAACCTTTAATTTTTTTACAAAATCAGCCAAAAAAGACGCTTTCTTTCTTGACAGTAAGGGTTTATACATGCTACCATTTTGGTAGGAGGCCGGTATTTAAAAACACTAACTGGAAGCGCTAGTAAAAAATAGGGAATGGAATGGGGAAATGAAATTACTTGATCTTGACAGTATAAAAAGCGGCATGTATCTGGCAAGAGACATTTTATCCGCCGAGGGTAAGGTTTTGTTGGCCCGCGGGACAAAGCTGACAAAAGCCTACCTAAAGCGGTTAAAAGATTTTAACTATACCCATCTCTATGTCTACGACAATTATGACGACAAGGAACTGGAGATTATCGAACCGGTCAGCGAAAAAACACGCATCCAAGCAATTAATGTTGTTAGAGAGTCGCTAACCAAGGCCTTTACCTGGCAGGATCTGAATATACAGCAAGTTAACCGCCTGGCCGGGATTATTGTCGATGAAATATGCGAGAAGCCTGATGTTATCTTTAATATGATGGAGATAAAAGCCCACGATGATTATACCTTCAGCCATTCGGTTAATATCTGTATCATCTCCACAATCATGGGGAAATTTTTGGGTTTACCCTATACCAGGTTAAAGAAGCTCGCTGTCGGCGCCCTCTTGCATGATTTGGGGAAAATCTACATAGAAAAAAAGATCCTCTCCAAAGACAGCAACCTCACACCGGAAGAAACCCGGCGCGTACACCAGCACCCCAGGTTGGGTTTTGACCGGTTAAGAATCTACCCCGACTTGAGCATTCTCTCCGCTCATGTGGCGTACCAGCACCATGAACGGGAAGACGGTTCCGGCTACCCCCGCGGGCTCTGTAGCGAAGAGATTCATCCCTTCGCCAAGATCGTGGCGGTAGCCGATTCGTATGACGCCATGGTCTCCAAGAGGCCGTATAGAAAACCCGTCTTTAACCATATAGCCATCGCCGAACTGAAAGCAAATAGCCCCACAAAATACGACCTAAAAGTAACCACTGCCCTGACTTGGGCAGTGGCCCCTTACCCCATCGGCAGCGTTGTTCTTTTAGCCAACAAGGAAAAAGCGGTTGTCACCAATACAAAACGGAAAAAGACCATGGTACAGATTATTGACGGGAAGAATAAAGGCGAATTTATTGAGATCACAAAGGACACGGAGGTTCAAATCGCAGATCGCCTGGCTTAACCATACACGTATTTAAGGCGTATTTTTTTTGCCCTTTTTTCCCCTTGCAACCCCTGGTAACCTGCTATCTCAATTTGAAACTGTCAACTGTTGTCTTTAACTGCTCCGCCAGTTCCGCCCAGTATGACTCGGAAGCCGTTGCCGTTACCAGATAGACCCGGTCCCCGTCTTTCACCGCTTTTGCGTACCAATGGAACCCAAACCCCTGGGCCTCCCCGGCAAACTCCAAGATGACCACGTCTTTCCCTGGTGTTGCCTGGTTGAGCAGTTTCCAGCCGGCGTTTTCAATCTGTTGTTTGGACAAGGCTGTATAATCAGCCATCGTTCCGGCGAAGGGCTGGATCTGGACATTAACATTTGGGGTAAAGCCGTCTGCGGTCGGAGGCAGAAACATCACCAACACCTGATAGGGTACGGCGCCAACCTCTCCCTCCAGCGCATTAATGGTAAAACCATTCTTCTCATAGACCACGGAAGCCAGTCCCGGCGGGCAGATTGCAAGCAACAGGATAGAAGCGAGACAAAAAAAGAGCAAACTTTTTTTCATCTATTTTCTCCTTTCTTTTTCAGAGAAATTTGCGAAACATCGAGGCAAACACCGGTTTAAGTATAACAAACCTTCCCTAACCTGTCAAATTATTTCTCTGCCATGATCCGGCTCAGGGCACGGTGTGACTGCCTGCACTCTGCCCCGTATTCCACCCCTCCCAAAAAATCCGGGCAATAAAAAACCCCCTGCTCATCAGGGGGTTCGCTCAATTATATAAAGCACGTCGCTTTCGGTTGGTGGGAAAGGAGGGACTCGAACCCTCACGGCCTTATAGGGCCAACGGATTTTAAGTCCGTAGCGTCTGCCCGTTCCGCCACTCTCCCTTTTTTTTGGAGGCGGCACCCAGATTCGAACTGGGGATGGAGGTTTTGCAGACCTCTGCCTTACCACTTGGCTATGCCGCCTTATAAAAATGGAGCGGAAAACGGGATTCGAACCCGCGACCCTCGCCTTGGCAAGGCGATGCTCTACCACTGAGCTACTTCCGCTCGTCATCTACAATTAAGATAATACCATAAAAATTACGCGGCTGTCAAGAGGCTAACGGGCGAAAATATGCCTGCCGATCCTGGTTGTCACCGGCCGGGACCAGATCCACCGGGAAGTGGTGCGCGCCGGATTATAGAAGAACAGCGCACCGTTCGTTGGATCCCAGCCGTTCAAAGCCAGTTGCGCCGCACGGTAAGCTTTGGCATCGGGCTCCAGCCAAATCTGGCCGTCCCGCACGGTGCAAAACTCACCCCTCCGGAAAATATTGCTCCAGAGATTATCGGGGAAATTTGGGTGCCTGACCCTGTTCAAAAGAACCGCGCCTACCGCCACCTGGCCTTCGAGCGGTTCTCCCCTGGCTTCGGCATGAATAATCCGGGCCAGTAAGGCCAGGTCCTCATTGTAATCCATGTTACCCTGGGTTGTTGAGGGCGAAGGGTTTGCGTTTTGCCCTGCGGCCCATTGGTTCCCGGCAGCCGGTGCCGGTCTTCCCGCCTCCCCGCTGCCGGCGGTGCTCACTCCCGCAGGACGGCCATTGCCGGCAGGATCCGGTTGCGCAACGGCTGAAGCGGCTCCTTCATTTTCCTCTCTTTCCTGCCTGCTGCCGTCAGGATTTTCCCCTGCCGCTTCCGTTTGCATGGCGATTCCATCCTTGACCGGCCCATGCCGGGTTCCGGCAAAGATAATGCCCGCCCCCAACGTCCCCAAAAACGGGAGAAACCAGCATAAAAGCAAAGCCATTGTTACCCGCCGCAATAAAGGGGGTTGAACAAACCGTCGCAACCTTCTTCACCTCCACCATCGCTTACGATGATACCACAGGTAACGGTGGAGGGCTAGAGAATAATCTTTTCATTTTATGTTAAGTAAACCCATTAGCAACCATTGGGTTACTGGAAAGTGATGCCCAACCCCACGTAGATGTTTTTCGAACCGTCGTCATAACTTAACTCTAAAACCAGCGGCGACAAAATCCGGTAAAAGCACTCTATCCCATTGACCAGTTTCTGCTCTTGTGTGGAATACTTGGTCCCCACGGTCAAGAGGAAACCGGTGTTCGGGTTGAAATGGATAAAACCGCCGCCGAACTGGAGGCCCACGCCATCCCGGATATTGGCCCCCAATTCACCATACAACCCGGATCTCCGGTCAAACTTGACAATGGTGTTGCTCAGAGAAATATCAAAAGCATGACTGGCCCCGGCCCACTCCGAAACAATCTTGGTCATGATCTCGCCACGGTGGAAATATCCCATTTTCCGCGCTTCCAACTCCAGATCGGTGCTGAGCCAGACGCAGTTTTGCCAGGCCGCCTGAACGGGAATGGCCGCCAGCAAAATTAAGACGAGGGCCAACTGGAGAATCTGTCCGATTTTTTTCCGCACCGCACATACCTCCTGTCAAAATCAATCTTCTATAATACTTCGCCATGCCGGGGAAAAACCTTTCTGCAACGGCAAATTTTCATAAATTCCCAAAATAAAAAAAGCCCGGGTCAGGCTTTCATTCTGGTGGAGATGACCGGATTCGAACCGGCGACCTCCTGCGTGCAAGGCAGGCGCTCTCCCAGCTGAGCTACATCCCCACATAATTCCCCTTATAAAAAAAATGGTGGGCATAGGTGGATTCGAACCACCGACCTCACGCTTATCAGGCGTGCGCTCTAACCAACTGAGCTATACGCCCACATACCTCTCTATTGCACTTTTAGAGTTTATCATAAAATCTCTCTTTTTGCAAGGGTTTTGGCTAAATTTTTTCAAAAGACCAATCCGGCCGCAGAACCGGCTGAAAAATCCCATTTCATTCAGGGAATGCCTTCCAGACCAGCGGCTTTATCAATGGCTTTTGTTGCGCCGGTTCAGGCTGGATTCCCGCCCCGGGCGCGGCTTCCGCTCCATCCTCCACTTCCGCCTCATCCGTGATTTCAGGCCCAGGCGCAACTCCTGGTTCATCCGTAACTTCCTGCCCCAGCATAACTTCTGGTTGGGATCCGCAAGCCTCCCCGTCCCCCGCTTCCTTCCCTAACTCCCCTTCAGGGTCGCCCGCAGCGGCCGGAGCGGACTGGACGAGAAGAACCTCCCCGAATCTACCCCGGGTGGTTTTCCGCCAAAAAGGGCCGGGGTCGCCGGTATAAGAGCCGTCCGGTAGCCTTATCAGATTTCTCCCGGCGTAGCCTGGAAATCCGGGGAAAATCCCTTCTCCGCTGGAATTACCCAGCCGGCCACGGGTGGAAAAACTCCTCTGCACCCTTTCTCACCCTTTCTTTCCCGTTTCTTTCCCGCGCGATTCACTTTCCCTATTTTATGTTCATAGAATATCCCGGGTGACAGGCGCGCGCGGTTGCGGGTTGCAAGACAGGGCGCCAGGATTATTACCCGTAACTCCGGGGAAAGCGCGGGCAGTACCAGGCGAAAGACTAAAGGAGGTTCAACAATGCTGCAGAAAGAGTTCATCCTGGAACAGGTCCTTGATGTGGCCCATCTTCCTGTTCTCCTAGGGGGGGACGGGATCGTCGCCGCCCAGGCCATGGCAGAAAAAATAGTCGAGACCTTCCAGGCCCACCGGAAATTAATCTATTGCGGGCTCGACAACCACCGGGATATCGCTGCTCACCTGGCCGGTGAGATGCGCACCGGGCTGGTGATGAAAAGACCGCCTTTGCCCGTTTTTCTCCTTAGCACGGGAACAAAGGCGGCGAATACCGGTGACCCCCGGGAAGACGCCCTCCCTTTGGAAGAGGGTCTTCTCCAGCAACTGGCCGCAGAAGGGGAGGCCGGCGATACCCTCCTCATCCTCCACAGCGGCAAAAACAGGGTTCTCGATTCCCTGCTGGCCACAGCGGCAACGATGAACCTGACAACTCTGATTTTCAGCGGCTACCCCCGGCCGAAAAAGATCTCCCCGCCGTATCTCTTTTACATCCCCTCCGCCAACCCGGCCCGCCTGGAAGAGGTCTTCCTGATCATGGGGCACATCATCTGTACATTGGTGGAGTCGATCCTTTTTTCCGACGGGGAGGGGATATAGACACCCACTAGAACGCCGGGGAAACGGCGGTTGTCAACAGTTCTTCAATCCGGTCGAGTCCTTCCCGGATCTGCTCAAACCCCAGGGCATAAGAGAGCCGGAAGTAGGAAGGCGCGCCAAAGCCGGAACCCGGGACCACCGCCACCCTGATCTTCTCTAAAAAGAGCTGTGCCAGATCATCCCCGTTTTGAATGGTCCTGCCGGCGATCTGGCGGCCGGCGAGCGCTGTCATGTTGACAAAGACGTAAAAAGCCCCTTCCGGATTTAAACAGTCCAGCCCGGGTATGGCCTTTACCCGCTGGACCATGTAATCGCGTCTTTTTTTGAACTCCGCCACCATCATCTGCACCGCTTCCCTGGGCGGGTCCAGGAGGGCGGTAGCCGCCGCCACCTGGCAGAAAGTGGTGGGGTTGGAGGTGCTGTGGCTCTGCAAGGCGGACATGGCTTTGATAATTTCCCTGTCGCCCAAGGCGTAACCAATCCGCCACCCGGTCATGGCGAATGTCTTCGATAACCCGTTAATAATCACGGTTCTGTCTTTGATCTCCGGCCCCAAAGCGGCAATGGAGGTATTGGGGAGTCCGGTGTAATTGATTTCTTCATAAATCTCATCGGAGATAACCAGCATGTCATGGTTTAAAATAACATCGGCCAGTGCGGCCACTTCTTCCCGGCTGTAGACCGCCCCGGTGGGGTTGTTGGGGGAATTGAGCACCAAGGCCTTGGTCCGGGGGGTAATACTCTTTGCCAGGAGTTCAGGGGAGATCTTAAACCCCTCATCCCAGCCGGTGGTAAGGAGTACCGGCTCGGCGCCGGCCAGCCGGATCTGTTCATAATAACTGACCCAGTAAGGGGAAGGAAGGAGCACCTCGTCCCCGGGTCCGCAGATGACCTGGAAAACGTTGTACAAGGCATGTTTGGCGCCGCAACAGATGATAACCTCTTCCGGCTGGTACTCCAATCCTTGCTCCCGGTATTTGTGACAAACCGCTTCTTTCAGTTGTCTAATCCCTGAAGCAGGGGTATATTTCGTACGTCCTTCCCGTAAAGCCTGGATCGCCATTTCCTTAATTGCCGCCGGGGTGTCGAAATCCGGCTCACCGGCGCCAAAGCCGATGACATTCTCGCCCCGGGCCTTTAATTCCTTGGCGACCGCATCAATCGCCAGGGTGGGAGAGGGGCTGATCCCCCCCGCGCGTGCCGATAAGAAACGTTTCATCCGCTAGATAAGCCTCCTTCACCTGCTGCCATGCCTG
This sequence comes from Bacillota bacterium, assembly GCA_012727895.1. Classification (GTDB taxonomy): domain Bacteria; phylum Bacillota; class UBA4882; order UBA10575; family UBA10575; genus JAAYGG01. The sequence continues at coordinate 8,983 of JAAYGG010000102.1, read as the reverse complement.
CCCGCAGACGGTATTTTATCCCATCTTGATCATACATAAAGACTCCCCTCTTTGACAAGGCAAAAGAAGAAAAATACTGTATTCATCCGAAAACCCTGCGCTGCGTTTGCGGGAAAGCACAAACGCGTAAGGGGATACGCGGAGCGTATCCGCGATTAGTCCCAAACCGCAGGCCCGGTGGCTTTATGTTTCAGGTAATTATAAACCCTGGCCCTGGCGGCTAAATTGAAGGACCAGAGCAGTACCGGATGTTTTTTAAATGGCCGCAAGCGTCTGAAGATCGAAGAGTAAGAAAAAAAACTCCGCCATGCCCAGTCCACCCCTTCTTGCAGGCGCTGGGCGGACATGAGCAGAGGCTGGAAAACAACCCGGTTCACCGTGTAGTTTCCCCAATCCCGGTCGATAATCCGTTTGGCCTCCTCCATCTCCTGGTAAAGCTTTGTCCCGGGGAAAGGCGTCAAGACGCCAAACTGGGCCCCTTCCAACCGGACTTCTTCGGCAAAATTCAGCGTGCGTTCGAAGACCGTTTCGTCATCATCATCCAGGCCAAAAATGAAGGCGCCCTCGATGGCGATCCCGTGCCGGTGGATCTTCCCAATTGCCTGCTTGATATCGACCAGGTTTACTCTTTTCCCGATCTTCTCCAGATTCCGCGGGGAAAGGGATTCAAGGCCGATAAACATCCCCAGGCAACCGCTGGCCGCAGCCAAACGCAGCAGTTCCTCATCTCTTGCCATATCCAGCGAACCCTGGCTGAACCAGTATTTTTTCAAGGGTCGCAACTGCCTGAATAGTTCCTTGGCATACTGAAGATTGGCGGTGATGTTATCATCAACAAAGGCCACGATCTTGCCGGGAAGGTTTTTGACCTCTTTAATCACATCCGCCACCGGCCGGAACCGGTAAGTGCGCCCGAAAAAGCTGGAAACCGTGCAAAAAGAACAGGAAAACGGGCAGCCCCTGGTAATTTGGACGGTCTGGGGCACCAGATAATCTCCGGCCTGCCACAGATCCCGCCGGGGCAGGGGGAATTCTTTCAGATCAAGATAATCCCCGGCCCGGTAAAGGGTTTTTAATTCCCCCCGTTCCGCATCGGCCACCACTTGCGGCCAGACCTTTTCCGCCTCGCCGACCACCACGGCATCGGCATGGGCCTGCGCCTCTTCCGGCAGGGCGGAAACGTGCATCCCCCCCAAAACCACCGGGATCCCCTTGGCACGGAAGTGATCCGCCAACCGGTAAGCGCGGGGGGCAAAGGCCGTCATTACAGTTATTCCCACCAGATCCGCGCCGGTTTCCGGGTCCAACTCCGCCAGGTGTTCATCGACCAGCTCCACCTGGTGGCGTTTGGGGGTACAGGCGGCAAGGAGCGCCAGGTTTAAAGGGGGGAACAAAGCTTTGCGCTTTTTATTGCCACGAGGGGCGGGCAGGGAAAGGCCGGGGTTGACCAGTAAGATCTTCATTGCTCTCTCCTGACTCTGCGGATAGCGTTTACTTACAAAGTCTTCCCCGGTTCCCTGGAATTAAACCGCCCCTTCTTTTTGGTTAAATTTACTCGGCCGCACCGGGGTTAACGCCGGAGGCAGGCAGGAAGATCGCCCATTCTGCGGTGGTAGGCAATGCATTCACAGCAGCGGGACCAGCGCGCACAATAGTTGCTGGTGCAAGGGCATTCTTTACGGTTCTCTTCGTATCTTGGGCAATCGGACATTTGGTTTATCCTCCTTCCTCATCCCTATTCTCCCGTTGGCATTATTCGGCTGCCTTGGCGTTGGCCACGATCTCCTCGGCCAAATTGGGCGGGACCTCCTCGTAATGGTCGAATTCCATTTCAAAATCGCCCCGGCCCTGGGTAATAGAGCGCAGGTCCACCGAATACTGGAACATCTCCGCTTGCGGGACCAGGGCGTTAATCACCTGTATTCCGTTTTGCGGTTCCATCCCCAGAATCCGGCCGCGTTTCTTATTGAGGTCGCCAATGATGTCGCCCATGTACTCCTCAGGGACAACCACCTTTACCTTCATTATGGGCTCCAAGAGAATCGGCTGGGCGTCCATGAACCCTTTCTTCAAAGCCATGGACGAGGCGATTTTAAAGGCCATCTCCGAGGAGTCGACACTGTGGTACGAACCGTCGTACAAGGTCACCTTTATATCCACCACGGGATAACCGGCCAAAATCCCCTCTTCCATGGTTTCCCGGACTCCCTTTTCTACCGCCGGGATATACTGCTTCGGTACGGCCCCGCCGAAAATCTTATCGACAAACTCAAACCCTGTGCCGGTCGGCAGGGGTTCGATCTCCAGCCAGACATGGCCGTACTGCCCACGGCCGCCGGATTGTTTCTTGTGTTTCCCTTCGACCTTGGTGGTTCCCCGGATCGTCTCCCTGTACGGGACTTTGGGGGTCTTCAGGTCAACCTCCACCCCGAATTTTTTCTGGAGTTTACTGGTGATTACCTCCAAGTGCAGGTCGCCCAGGCCGGCCAGGATCAGTTCCTTGGTGGTGGTATCCTTCTCCACCGTGATGGTGGGATCTTCTTCCACCAACCGGTATAAACCGCTGCTGATCTTCTCCTCGTCGCTCTTTCCTTTGGGATAGACTGCCATAACCAGGCGGGGCTTGGGAAAATCGATTCCCGGCAAGACCACCGGCCGGTCCTTGGTGCAGAGGGTATCGCCGGTCGCTGTCACCTGTAATTTGGCAACGGCGCCGATATCGCCGGCCCCCACTTCGGAAACGGGGATCTGGTTTTTCCCTTTGATTAAGAAAAGCTGCCCGATCCTTTCCTCCTGGTTCCGGGAGGAATTGAAGAAATGGGAGTCGGATTTGACCACACCCGAATAAACCCGGAAAAGGGTGAGTTTCCCGACGAACGGGTCGGCCATGGTCTTAAAGACCAACGCGGAGAGGGCCTCGTCACGGCTGGCTTTTAACTCCACCGTTTCGCCTTTACCCGGAACTTCAGCTTTCACCGTTCCGGCAGCATCCGGGGAGGGGAGCGTCTCGATGATCGCCTCCATTAATTCGGTGATTCCCAGGTTCTTTAAGGCGGAACCACATAAGACCGGCACGATCTCCCCTTTCATTGTTTCCTGGCGGAAACCGGTGAGGAGTTCCTCCGGGCTGAGCGCATCGTTCTCCAGATACTTGTCGAGGAGCTCCTCATCGGATTCGGCCACGGCCTCGGTCAGCATCTGGTAATAATTATCCACTTCACCGCTTAACTCAGCGGGTATGGGTACTTCTTTCCCGTCCTGCCAGGCTTTTTTGTTAATGATATCGACAATGCCCTTAAAATTCTCCGCTTCACCGATGGGAAGCTGAACAGGGATAACCCGGTTCCCGAACTTCTCCCGCAGGGCGTCGACGACCTTGCCAAAATTGGCGTTCTCCCGGTCCATCTTGTTTATGAAGATCAGCCGCGGCAGGGACCGCTCATTAAGGAAATCCCAGGATTTTTCGGTCCCCACCTCCACACCGCTGCTGGCGCAGACCACTAAGATACCGGCCTCCACTACCCGGCTGGCGCTTTTTACCTCGCCGACAAAATCAAAAAAGCCGGGAGTGTCGAGGATATTAAATTTGTGGTCTTTAAATTCACAGGGGGCGACGGCGGTATTGATTGAGATTTTTCTTTTAACCTCTTCAGGATCGTGATCCATCACCGAGGTGCCATCATCCACTTGACCAAAACGGTCTGTTGCCTTGGCGTTGTAGAGTATCGCCTCGGCCAGCATTGTTTTCCCACACCCGCCATGGCCCACCAGGATAAAATTTCTCAATTTCTCCATCGCATAACTCTTCAACCCAATTCCTCCCTCAAATAAACTCATAGTCTTAACCTAATCTACTATTCTACTGTCTTCAAGTATTTCCTCCCAAGCAATTTTTTTTTAATAAAAAGGTGATTAATATCCAGGAAAGTGGATAAAATAATAGCGGCAGGCGAACCGGCCGAACCAAGACTGAATCCGGTCCCCGACGGAGCTGTAGTCCGCCGGCGGCCGGAGGAGGTCGGGCAAAGGTCAGAGCGGGCAAGGATGCTTATTCATCCTGCTGAACACTGGCCGGCGCGAAGGTCTCCCCAATTTGGCTATAGGATGCGAGGAAGGCGTTCTATATCCGAGTTGTTGAGGCCGAGTCAAGAGTCCTCTTCTTCTCTCAAGGGTCAGTTTGTTACTTGCGAGAATCGCAATGGCTCAACCAGGGAGGAAGTTGATTCGGGCAAAGGTTGCCCAGGGTTCTGGAAGAAGCTACAGCCTTTGGATCGTGCGCCTCGAGGAGAGCGGTCCGGTAGGGATCCTGTGCAGCCGGCGCGAAGGTCGGCTTCGCCGCCCGTAGATAGACCGGAGGAACTGATCACTCCTCCGGTCTATTATTATTAAGCACATATTCTCCGGAATCCGCCTCTAAAATTTCGGAATATGCCTCTAAAATATGGAGTTTCTCTTTTTGCCCCGCAAAAGTGATCCCCGCCTCCAGGTCGGCAATCTCCTCTTCCGGCAGGCCCTGGATATTTAGGAAGGTCATCTCCTTGACCGGCCCGGGCCGCCCGGGCCGGCCGGCATATACCGCCACATACCCCTGGTAGACCCCGATGAACTCTTCTTCTTGGCAGACCGGGCAAAGCCCGGGGAATTCCCCGTTCAGGACCACTACCTCCCCAGTGAAGACGCTGGTTTTCCGGTTTTCCTGCATCTCCCCGAGGAGTGCCGGCAACTCTCCGGCTGCGATCTCCTCTTGCCGGCTTTCCCTATGCCGGCAGCCAAGATAGATATCGGTTATTTGCAGGGTTACGGTCTTCTCCGCTTCCGGCGGCAACTGGTAGACCCCGGCTTCCCGCAGGAACCGGAGGAATTCGCCCCGGTACGCCGGGATAAAACCCAAGAAAAAAAAGGCGACAATGAAAGGCAGCCACCACCACCGGTTTTTCATGGCAATCACCCCAGTTCTTGTCTGCCAATAGCATTCCCCGGGTGGCGGGCAAATAAACGCCCTAGCGAAGAGGAGCCTTAACCAGTTGCCGCATTTTCAGCAACAGGGTATAGATCAAAACCCCGGTCATGGTAAAGGCAGCCAGGGTCAAGGCCGGGTGTTCCACGAAGAGAAGGAAATTATAGAGACCGTGCAGGGATAGGGCCACGCCCCAGCCTAAAGCAAAACGGGTTTCCGCCCTCGCCGCCGTCCCTTCCGCGCTGAGAAAATACCCGCCCCAACCGGTAAAAGCGGCATGGGCGAGGCAGGCGACGATCCCCCGCCAGATCCCCACCTCCAGACCGAGGTTCTGGGTGTAAAGGAAATTCTCCAGGGAGGCAAAGCCCAGCCCGGCGGTGATCCCGTAAACAACCCCGTCTACCGGTTCGTCCATTACCTTTTTGGGCCGGACCAAAAACCAAAGGAGCAAGAATTTCAACCCTTCTTCAATCAGACCGATGAAGAAGAAGGAATAATAAAAGAGGCTGATCAGATCCCCGGCGTTTCTCGCCGCCACCAAGCCCTCTTTGCCAAAACTCTCCAAAGCCCCGGCAGGAATGACCAGCAGCATCCCGCCGAGGAAAACCCAGAACACCAACGACCTGGGTTCCGGCTCATACCGGTCCTGTCTGTAAAAATAGAGCAACCACAATGCACCGGGCAAAATTGAAACTAAAATAACCGGCAAAATAACCGGCGTCATCTTCTCCGGCTCCTTTTCCCTTCAAATTTGTACGCCTCGCGCACACTCTTATACTTTACCCGGAACCCCGCGGCTTAAAACAGGAATTGCGTAACAGGTAAAGGCAGCAAAGAAGCGGGACTTGTTTTTCATCCCTCAATATAACATGGCTTTCTCCCTTAATTGGCAATTTATATAATACCGTATCATCCGGATTAGTTATTGAATAGGTCGTTGTAAAAGGGCGAAAATACAATCATTGCAAAAAACCGGAATAAATGACGGTGCAAGTAATACGATTTAACGGTAAGTTTTTTCTCCGAAAGATAAAACAAAAATGGTATCTAATTTGCGTTTCAGGGATGGGGGGAATGACATCAAAAATTTAAGAAAGGAAGGGGCAATATGAGGAAATTAATAATCAAAATTGCTTTCGGTTTGTTGTTGCTGACCCTGATATTAGGTATAAACCCGGCGGGTTTGGCGAGCAGCATTAGCGACCCGGGTAAAATGATTTTTATTAATGGATTCGGAGTCGATGTGGCAATTGATCAACCTGAATATACTACCGGTTTAACAGCACGCCCTCCCGTCATCAAAATGGCCTTACAGGTCTACAACTACTCGCAGATACCTGTGACTTTCGACTTTACCACTTCGCAGCGGTATGATTTTGCCATTTATGACAGCAGAGGGAGAGAAGTTTGGCGATGGTCTGACGACAAAGGCTTCTTACAGGTGATTGGCCAATTGATCTTGCAACCCGGGGAATCAGTGGTATACACGGCCGAACATGTATTTACAGATAAAAACGGCGAGCCCATGCCGACCGATTTATATACCCTAAAAGGTGAATTAACAGCCACCGGGAGAGACTTCTGGGCGCCAAGAATTATGGAAGGAAAGGTGAGTTTCTGGCATAGGAATGCCCAGTAACCACATTCAGGAATAAAATTATTCATTCCCCCCATCTCTATACAGAACCGGCAGCCAAAAGGAGTTTTGCCGGTATGCCTCTTATATGCCTTCCCTATCCCCGTGCCGCAAGCACGAAATAATGCCAACTGTTTCTTCCTCCCTAGATATCCTCAATTGCCGTAATTTGATAATTTTAAACCCCGAAAGCAGCTGGTACAGGTCATCCAAGTCCACGTGGTAGATTGAATGATAGGCCAGAACAGCATCAAAACTCCCGCCGGGAAACGGACGGCTTGTCAAGTCCGCATGAGCCGTGGGTCCGGTATCTCCCGGGTGCGTTATTGCCGGCTTAAGAAAAGGATTTGCCGCCGGTAAAATAGAAATAGAATATAATGCCAGAGACCCCCGGATTATTTCCCCTACTAAAACCGATAGGATTTTGGCGAAGAATAGAATCCAAAAGCGAGGGATGCGGATTGCAAAAGGTATTTCAATCGTTAGACCCACAGCAATTAACAACAAATCTCTTCAAACTACTCGACGAGGACTGGCTGCTTATTACCGCCGGTACCCCGGAGAAATTCAATATGATGACAGCCAGTTGGGGAGGGTTTGGCATCCTTTGGGGAAAACCGGTATGCTTCTGTTTCATCAGACCACAAAGGTATACCTACAACCTGATGGAGAAAAATCCCGTCTTTACCCTCACCGCTTTTGCTGAAAAATACCGGGATATCCTTGAGTTTTGCGGGACCAGGTCCGGCAGGGAAATAGATAAAGCGGCGGCGACCGGCCTCACGCCCGTCACCGGAAGAATAGGCGGGGTATATTTTCAAGAAGCAGACCTGGTGATGGAATGCAGGAAGATCTATTTTCAGGATCTGGAACCAGGGCACTTCCTGGACCCTGCGATCCACCATAATTACGGAGACAACGATTACCATCGCATGTATATAGGGGAGATCCTCAATTGCCTGGTCAAGGTGTGATTTGGCCATGAGCGGGGCAAAGATTAAGTTGTTAATTGTTGATGACCATCCCTTGTTCCGGCAGGGCGTGCGTTTGTTCCTGGAGACCATCCCGGATATAGAGATCGCAGGCGAAGCCGGCTGCGGTGAAGCAGCCCTTTTTCTCCTGGCGCAAAGAGCGGTTGACCTTGTCTTGCTGGATCTCCAAATGCCCGGGCCGGATGGGATTGAGATAACCAGGCAAATAAATACGGTTCATCCCGGGACAAAAATTCTGATCCTGACCTCCTTTGGCGAATGGGAAAAGGTTCATGGCGCTCTAAAAGCAGGAGCGTCCGGGTATATCCTCAAGGATGCCGAGCCTGAACAGCTCCTGACGGCCATTCGTGCCGTGGCGGCCGGAGGGAGTTACCTGGGCTCGCAGGTGGCGGCCGATCTCGTCCAGCATGTGGATGGTGAAGGAAGAACCGGCGTAGGCGAAATGGAAAAACCCCTTTCCAGCCGGGAACTGGAGGTCCTTGCACTGATCGCCCGTGGCCTGAGCAACAGGGAGATCGCCGAATTCTTGTTTTTAAGTGAAAAAACCGTCAAGACCCATGTGGCCAATATCCTGCAAAAACTCGGCGTGAAAAGCCGGACGCAAGCAGCCCTGTACGCCATGCGGAAGAACCTGATCAATGGCGGGCGATAGAGCACAGGGGTACAGTTTCCCGCGGGCAAACGCTGCGAAAGGACGGTTGCAACAATTGCGGAAACACCAAAAAGAACTACATTTTAAGGAACCGGCGGAACCGCCGGCAGAAAACTATAAACCCGGTTACAGGAAGATCTTCCTGATCAGCGCCGGGGCCGGCGCCGGTTTTGGCTTGGTCACAGCCGTCATCTTCGTGAAATTGGAGCTCTCCCCCTGGCCTCTCCCTCTATTTTTCCCAGTGATGATTATTGGCGTGGCTGTCTATTCCGGCCTCCTGGGCTTGGGAACTACTTATCTTGAGGACTATTTGCGCCGCAAAGGAATGAGCAATCATTTTCAGCGCCTGGCCATCAGCTTCGGCGCGGCGTTTCTGGTCTCTCTTGCCGTAGCCTGCGGCGCAACAATCATCGCCGGCGGCGCAGAAATCTCCCCAGCACCATACTGGTATATGCTCTGGGGCACGTTGGCGGGGATAGCCTTTGGCATCATCTTCGCCTTACTCAACTACCGTGCGGAAATAATCCGTCAAAAAATACGTATCTTGGAGTTAGAAAACCGGCGCTTGGCCGAACTGGCTTCGCGGGAGGAACTTTTGCGTGAAGCCGCCCGCAACCTGGCGGTGACGGAAGAACGCAACCGGATGGCCAGAGAACTGCATGATTCCATCACCCAGGACATCCACGGTATCCTGTACTCCCTCCGTCCCCTGCGGGAGGTTTTGGCCGGGCACCAGCAGGGGATGA
>JAAYGG010000101.1 GCA_012727895.1 Bacillota bacterium | reverse complement strand
GGCTGCGCTGATTTAAGCTCATACGATCTTTCCGGAAAGATCGAATTAACATTAAAAAACGACGGCCTCCCCTACAAAGAAGTCTATGAATACAAACCAAGGCCGAAAAAAGGAAGCGACTCTATTCTGGAATCTTTATCCGAAGAATTCAAAGATGCGTTCAAAAGAGCCTTTTCCAGTTATATTGTCTATCCGTTTGAATTATACCCGAAGCTGAACTTCACCGAAGAGATTTTTCTTGGTGAAGAACCCTACACGATACAGGTTGATTTTGCCGAGCTTCCGCCGGATAACTTCAACTATTTAAAGGTATATGACTCGCAAGGGCAAGAAGTTGAGATCGCGGCAATTGAAGAAAAGATCCGCGTCGGGCGCGATCGTGTCAACATGAGGAGTCAATCCGAGCAAGGGACGAAACACAGCGGTTACGGCCTGGCATCTTTTCTTGACCCCTTTTCGAACAATGAGTATATCCTGGAGATTGATTATTTAATCGAGTGTGTTCCAATAGTCGTAAGAACCGGAAGAGATGTTGAAGGTATTGCTGTAGGGACTCCTGAGGTAGAGGAAGAAAAGATTGAAATGTTCATCACCGCGAAAATAGGCAATCGTGCTTATCTCTACGGCGAACGGAAACTGGACGGGAAAAAGACAGCACACATAAGCGTGGTCGATTGGAATCTGGACGGGGAATTCACCGGTGAGGATATGGTCCGGATTGAATACAAGAAAGAGACGATGTTTTTCCCGCTTAATAAGAGGATTAAAGTGGGAGAAGGAAAGAAGGCCACAAGGTATATTATTGAATTGGAGACAACCGGTGATGACGAGTATATTTTAAATATTAGCCAGGTATAGCTTAGCAGTAAATATAGTAGACCGGTTTACTCCATTTGATTGACAAGCCTTTATAGCCGGCCGGCTCCGGCCGGTTTCACCGGGCCCGAATAAAACCCCCTGCAAGCAGGCGACTTCTGCTTGCAGGGGGTTTTTTGTTCTTGCGGGTCACAAGTTTTTAAATCCTGTAAACCCCCTAATCACTGGAGAATTTTTTTGACCAACTCCTGGGCAAGGCCGGGCATGGCTAACGGGAGGTTCTCCATCGTCGTTTCTCTGGAGAAAGTGTGGGTGAATTCAACTTCCTTAAGGACTTTGGCCCCGGGGACCTCAAGGATCTTCGCTGTCACCTGGATCCTGAGTCTCCCTCCCTGCCGCGTTATGGCGCCGATCTCCCCGGTCAGCACGGCATCGGCCCCCAACAAGCGGCCGATATCCATGGCCAGGCTGTCGTCAAACCGTTCCCCCAGGGCTTCCGCTTGTTCGCTAATGATCATCTGCACCCGCCTGTAGTCTAGGAGCACGTAACGATCGGCGCCGTCCGTGGCCAGTTCATCCTGGACCGCCTGGAGAAGGGAGGTGTCCAGCCCGGCATAGCCGCTGTAGTTCAGGAAATACAAAACCCCCAAAAGCGTTTGACCCCCTTCCACCCTGGCCTTGGCCCGTAAATAGCGGTCTCTGAGGTCTTCGTACTGGGGGTCGATACGGTAGGCCTGCTCATACTCGCGGAGCGCCTCCTCCCACCTGTTCTGGGTCTCATAGATCTGTCCCCGCCGGTAATATACGGCCACCATCTGCCGGCCCAGGTCCTCCAGCCGGGCACGGGCCAACACCGAATCGGGCTGGTATTTGAGGGCTTTTTGGTAATAAACCAAAGCATCTTCCAGTTTTTCTTTCTCCCTGGCGTCATCACCCAGGGCGATCAGCATCTTTTCCGCCTGCTGCCTGGCGTGGGCCAATTTGCTTTGAACATCCCGGTACTTGGGATTGATCTTTGCCGCTTCGGCAAAGGCATCGGCCGCCAGATCCCACCGGCCTTGGGCGGCGTAATCTTCTCCCTGCCGGTAAAACCTCCCCGCTTTGCTGTTCCGGGCCGCAGAGCGAACAAGGAGGCCAACGGCCACCACCACCGCCACCACAGCAACGGTAGTGATGTATTCTTTACCGTTGTCTCCGGAAGACCCTGCGGCTGAAAACCCTCTTTCCTGTGCTGCTACAGGGGCAGGGATTGCAGTGGTCAACAAGAAAAAGATTAATAAGAAAGCCACCGGGGATTTTATTTTTCTCATCATCCCGCGCCGGTACCTGTTTTCTTCCCAGATAGGATACCGGCCTTTCCCTCCTTTTTCTTTATTGGAAATAAAGCGCCCGTTCCTTACGGGCGAGTTTCATCAATCGATTATGAAAACCACAGCCGCCCTGGCCAGCAGGTCGGTTCCGGCGACGGCCTGGCGGAAAAGGGTTGCCGCTTCGCTGCCCAGGACAATATCGGTGGCTTCGCCGCCTTTGCTCCTCACCGCGTCGGCTGCTTTAATTAGCAAGGGGTTTTCCCCCACCCGCGGCATGGCCAGCCCTTTTTCAAGGGAGCGCGAATACGCCACCATGGTTGAAAAATCAGCCCGGTCCACACTGACCATGGTCGGGCCGTACAACAAGTAACCGTCGATATCAAAGACTTGGGGATAAAGGGCGGGTTTGATATCAAGGCCTCTGGTATCAATAACAATCCCTGTGTATCCCCGGGCGGGTTTCGGCAAAACCTCCACCGGCGGCGCCGTTGGTATGGTTGGCAGTTGCTTCACGGTATTGAAGAGTAACGAACTGAGGCCTTTTTCTCCACCCAACGGGAGGACCAATATAATTTCACAGGTGTTCTCCATGTCGTAACTCACCTGCTCAAAGTGGCCTCCCCTAATGAACCCTTCCATGCTTAAACGGATTTCGTCGCTGACCACCGTATAGTTTTGGACCAATGTTTCACTGCGGACCCGGACTCCCTCAATTACCTCCAGGGCGTTGCGGTAGGCGTCGGCTTTCGCCGCCCTCTGGGCCAACAACCGGCCGATGGCGCCAGGAACCCCCTTGGGCGCCGCTCCGTAACCCACCACCCGGATGACACCGGTCTCCCAGTCAATCTCTCCGGCGCCAACTTCTTCAATCACCGCGGTACCGCTCAGAAAAATTGCTGATAAAACCAGGAAAAGACTGCAGGTTAACGCTGGAATTAGAATTTTTTTCTTCCTTCTCATTCGGCTACCTCCTCAATGGTTTCCCCGGGAAGGGTTTTTTTCTCCAATTCAACCTTGGCTCCGGAAATACCGGTAACCTCAAGGGGTATCTCCGGCCACCAAGTCATTTCTTCACCCAACTGAACAGACAGGAGCTGTGTCTCCACATCGAGCCGTGCAATACCGCCGGTGAAATCCCGGATAAAAACATTATCAACCAACGGGGTTTCCTTTAGTTTACGCTCGATCAGCAGCAACTCGGAGAAGATTAGGTTCTTGACGAAAACCTGGATACCGCGGCGGCTCCCGGCCAGCCGTGATGGAATTGCTTCTATCAGATAATCGGCAACACTGCTCCCAGCCTTGGTCAAGGCCTTTTTCCCGGCAGCGGCTTCACTGATATCAACGCCGCTCTCATGAACAGAATAGGCGGTTAAAATCTCGCCGGTATCAACCCTGATCACCCGGACCTCCACCCGGGCCCGGCAGGAGATTAAACCGCGAAAATTACCCACAAATTCGCTGAAGGCCTCACCGGTCACCAGGATCTCCGCGTCATATTCAGCGCCCAGCCGGCGCCAGGCTTCATCGTCACCGGCCAAGGCCTGCCGCAAGATCTCGCTCTCGCGCACCTTTGCCACCTGGGTCTGGTCAACAAGGCGAAAACCGGCATCCACCAGGCGGCGGATAATCTCCGTCTCCGCCGCCGGGTCGGGTACAGGCCGCCGCAGATGCTCCTCGGGTATAACCACCATTACTCTCGGGTCATTGGCCCGGTACAAAGTTAGCTGGAGATGGTCAAGGTCGCGAACCAGTTCCTCCCGGCGGACCCGTACCCTAAGCCGTACCTCCAGGGTTCCCCCGGTCAAGCGGGTGGAGAGGATCTCGTAACCGGCAACATAACCGGTGGAACGGATTAAAATTGAATCTTCAATTAATTCGTAGTTGCGCACCCGGGTTCTGCTGTCCACCAGCAGCCCCACCACTTGTTCAACCGCTGAACGAAGGCCGTCGCTAACCGCCAATTCACGGGCGCGGACAAGGTTTCCCTCCCTCACCACGGCAAACCCTTCCACCTCGATCACTACTTCCTCATTAGCCGCAACCGCCGGTGGCAACAGGGAAAACAGGAGAATACCCAAAATCACCAGGGCGGTCCTGCGTATCGTCCTTCCCATTTTCTACCCTCATTTCCGCCTCTTTTTGCTTGAGATGAAAGCAACAACCGGGATAAAAGCCACCAATTGCCTTTACCCCTGCCTTTCTTTATGGTTATAACGGGATCACCAACCCCAGCCGCACCCCCACCCCGGAACAGTTGAGTTCCGGACGGGGCATCTCACTTGTTACATTCCGGTCGTTATCATCAAGCCATTCCTTGAAATTAGGCCCGTAACGGCCGGTAAGATCCAGTTCCAACCGGATACCGTCGCCATAATTCAAGTAATACTTGAGTCCTCCGGAGCCTCCCAGGAAAAACCCGGCAGCCAGGGCCTCTTCCTGGACAGCTGCGGAAAATCCCGTTTCGATCTGGCAGGTAAAATACAATTTCCCGGGGATTATTTTAAACTCCCTGCCATACCCCAGGCCGAGATGAAGCTGGGAAATCTCTTCCCAGGACGCAACAGCAAAAATCAACTGGGCGCTGCTATGAAACAGGAGTTCACTGCCGAGAGAAAACTCCCAGTTGATGCCGGCGCCTTTCTCTCCCCCGTCGCCCAATCGATAACTGGTAAACCGCGGCGCGAGTTTTATATAAGCCCGCCTGGTGCGGACGATCTCCTCAAGGAGATCACCGGGTTTTACCGGCTCCTTAATCCAGATAATTTTGGCCTTTGAAAGACCCTCAAGCACATCAACGACTTCTACCATTCCCAGGCGCTTCTTAAAGGCGTATTCCGGCCCCATTTCCCAGTCATACAAGGCCATTTCCTCCGGGCGCAGGATATAATAGCGCATACCCTTTTTTACCCCTTGCCGTGAGCCGTCGAGAAAATAAATGGTGCCATCCTCAACTTTTAAGACTTCACTGTGAATAGTAAAGATCTCCCGGATTTTATAAGCCAAATTTGATCCGATGGACGATTCGATGGCTTTATGTAATGAATTCCGGTAATTCTGGTCGCTCCCATACCCCTCTTCCTCCATAATATGGAGGATTTTCCCAGTTTCAACATCAATGATCTTCACTGTTATTCCGGCTTCCGCCTTATATCTTCCACTCTCACGGTCCCAGGAGGCCGCCAGGCGGTTAATATTGCCGATAAACGCCAATTTCACACCGAGAATCTTGCCAACCTCGACTGCTTGCTCCTCAGCGACCAGGCCTGTTAATTGCAGGTATTGCTCTTCAAGAATGAGGTCAATCTCCGCCCGTTCCACTACTTCGAACCGGTCAATCTTCACCAAAAGGGCACTGAGTTTATTAACGGCGATCTCTTTATATTCCTCTTGCACCGTACCGCTAAACCCCAAGACACTAACGCGTTCCCGGGCAAAAACCGCTTCGGCCTGGCAAAGGAGCAGGCCGAGTATGAGCAAGACAAAAGCAGTTTTCCGCACTAATTTCACTCCTCCCCGATTGATTGTTCCTGGCCGCACCGGTCAAAAATTCTCCGCCCACACGCCTGCAAATACCTATCTCTAATTCTTTTTCGACATTTTTCCGTAATCTCCTATTTATTCCGTTCTATTCTTTTTTTTAAATCGCAGAAATCTTGGGATTTTAGCTATAATTTGTGTCCTAATTATGCACTAGCCAGCTATATGCCCTTAATTCCGCTATCCTGGTTTACGGAAGTAAAAAGCGCAAGACCCCTCTTGTTTCCAGGGGAAAATTTATTTATACTATTCTCATTAGGCTCGCGTACGAGCATCCACCAAGGAACCGACAGCCAAAGGGGAGATGTTGACGGATGGAACTAGTTTACCGAGGGAAAACCAAAGATGTTTATGCCCTGGAAAACGGCGATTACCTGTTGCAGTTTAAGGATGATGTGACCGGGGTTGACGGCGTCTTTGATCCCGGGGCAAATACGGTGGGCTTAAAAATCACCGGCGCCGGGCGGGCCGGGCTCCGGCTCAGTAAATTCTTTTTTGAACTCTTGCGGGAAAAAGGAATCCCCACCCATTATATCGACGCCGACTTGGAAAAGGCGACCATGACTGTGAAGCCGGCAACTCCGTTCGGCAATGGCATTGAGGTAATCTGCCGCTACCGGGCGGTGGGCAGTTTTCTCCGCCGCTACGGCATGTACGCGCAGGAAGGCCAACCTCTCGACGGCTATGTCGAGATCACCCTAAAAGATGACGCCCGCCAGGACCCGCCCATTGACAAGGACGCCCTGGTCATGCTGGGCATCCTTTCTGATGACGAATACCGGATCTTGAAAGGCCTCACCCGGCAGATCGCCGGGATTGTCAAAGATGTTCTGGCAGAAAAAGGAATCGAGTTGTACGATATTAAGTTCGAATTTGGCCGGATCGGAGAGGAGAAGGAAATCGCCCTGATCGACGAGATCTCCGGTGGTAACATGAGAGCCTACAAAGACGGGGAATTTCTCGATCCGTTAACCCTGGAAAAACTGATCCTTGATGCGTGACCCCTCCAGGCCAAACCCAACCAAAACCCCAGAGTAAGGCAAGGCCGCCGCATTCTCTCCGGCGGTCTTTCTTTATACATTTAAATGCAAACCTTTATGTATTTTAATGCAGTAAATATTATAAATATTTACCGACTAAATCTGACTTTTATTTATACAAAAAAATACGCCGGCACTAATAAGCCGGCTATCTCCTTTTATCTGACATTGTCCCCAAAACCCAATACTATCCCCAACCTGGCAGTGCGCTGGCTAAGCCAGGGCTTGCACCAGTAAAATCATTACCGGTATGGTGATCATTGAGATAATCGTGGAAATAAATACTATACGTGAGGCATATTCCGGGTTACCGCCGTACTTCTCCGCAAGAATAACTGTGGTAGTCGCCGCAGGCATCGCCATTATCGTAACCATAACCTGCAAAACCAGGCCACCGGATCCGAGGAGACGCATTATGCCCATGGTTAGTAAAGGTAGTATGATGAGGCGAAGCAGGGTGGCATAGTAGATGGAAGGTTCGGCAAAAACCTCTTTTAACTTAAGGTTTGCCAGGAGTGAACCGACAATAAGCATAGCCAGCGGGGTGGTCATTGAACCGACCATGTCAAGGGTGGTATAGACCGCCGCCGGTATGGGCGGGGAAAAAATAAAGATCGGCAGCCCTACTCCTACCGCGAGAATTCCCGGGTTTTTTAAGGCGGTTTTTATGGCCCGGAGATCTTTGACCCCGGTAAAAAGGGTGACCCCGGCTGTCCAGAGGAAAATATTGAAGACCACCACGTAAATGGAGCCAAAGAAGACGCCGGTTTTTCCGTAGATGCTTTCAAGAATCGGAAACCCCATGAATCCACAGTTGGAGAAGATCATTACCATCCGTAAGATCTTTTGCTTCTCCGGTGGATAGCGTCGAAATAAAAAGCCACTCCCCAGCAAAGTAAAGAGGTGAAGAGCTGCGCTGATTAAAAAGACCAGCCCGGCATCGCGCAGCATTTCCCTGGAGAATTCCATATGAAACGCGGTAATGACCATAAAGGGTAATGAGACGTTGAGGAGGAAGGAGGAGAAACCCTCAATTATTGTTTCGGTCACGATCCCACGTTTGGTTGTATAAAACCCGATCATCATCAGGAGGAATAATACTGTTACCTGGTTTATGATTACACTGTTATCTACCGCCAGAGCTGCTGTCATTATCTGTTATGACCTCCATACTAACATTATCAAGCCAAACCGTGCCTCTTGCCTGTCCAAAGTCGAATTCCAGCCGCGAGTCGGCATCATCTTCATCTATGGTTACAGTGAAACTATAAATTTTTTTCTCCTTGTCAATGGTAAAAGTCTGACGGGCGTAAGCCGCATACGGCGGGTGATTCTGGTTTAACCGGACAGTGACCGGCCGGCGCCGCCGGGCCCACGCATCAAAAGATACTCTATAGGTTTTCCCCTTGGCCAGCGGTACCGCCTGGGTCAGTTGTACCTGCCAGTCATGTTTTCCCGGGCGTTTCAGATCAACCCGGAGCGCACCCTGGTCGGTGAAGACTTCCGCCGCGGCGGCATCCGTATCCACCCAACGGTTCCAGGCCAAAAGCCCCAATTCAAAATCGCCGTTTTTCAGCATTTCCGCCTCCGGGGCAAAATGGGCACGTACCGTTGTATCATTAAACACCCTGATTGTGGCCTCGCTCCCATGTACAGTAGAGAGCCCGCCCGACCAGTACAGGAATTTATATCCCGGTTCGGCCTCCGCCCGCAGCCGGACTTCCTCCCCGGGTGCGTACACCTCTTTTTCCCCGTAGTAGACACGGCCGCCTTCAGTGGCGGCAACCTGTAGGGTGTGGGGCTTCCCGTCATTCCACTTGTAAACCCGGACATAATCCACCTCAAGCACCTGGGGGAAGGGGGTATCCCCGATCCCGCCCATTTGGTAACACCAGTCGCCGCCCACGGCGCAGTTGAGGATGAGATAAAAATGGCGGTCAAAAGGCCAGACCGCCGGGTGGTCTCCGGTTTTTTCGTAGGAAAAAACCTTTTTCTCATCCAAATAAAAATCGAAGCGGTCGGGGAACCACTCCACCGCGTAGAGGTGGTAATCGTCATGGAGGTTTGCCACTTTAACCTTGGTTCCTATTTGCGTCCCCTGGCGGTGGTTATAGGTGGAAGTGTGGATCGTGTGGTAGATGGTCTCAGGAATAAAACCGAAAAACTCCATAATGTCGATTTCGCCGCCAGCGGGCCAGCCGCCGTAGAAGTTGTCCACCGGCATCATCCAAAAGGCGGGCCAGATCCCGCGCCCGGAAGGAAGCTTCATCCGGGCCTCAAAACGCCCGTAGAGCCAGCCGCCTAATTTCCGGGTATTGATCCGGGCGGAGGTGTATTCCTTCCCGCCCATCGGCTCCTTGCGGGCGGTGATAATTAACCGCCCCTCCTCTACCCGGGCGTTTTCCAACCGCCCGTCCGTGTAAAACTGGGCTTCGTTATTTCCCCAACCCCACTGGTTTCCTTCGGTTTCAAAGGTCCAATAGGCGGGGGAAGGCAACCCCTCCCCGTCAAATTCATCGGCCCAGACCAGAACCCACCCGGGTTCCGGCGGGGAGGAAAGGCCGTTTCCACCGGCTGTCAATAAAGCGAGAAAAAGAAAAAGAAAGATCATATAGCGCCGGGCTCTCGCCATTACAATCATGGAAATTTTCTCCCTTCCGCCCGTAAACATAGGGTTTGCGGGTTTTTGCCTTACCTTAATCCAGCTTTGTGATATAAGGCCCGTTTTCTCCCAGCGCCTTATGGATTACCGGCATCCAACGGCTAATCGGGATCGCCTGCGGGCATTTTTCCTCACAGATCCCGCACTGGATGCAGCTGGCGGCACGGATATCCCGGTCCAGGCTGCCATCCGGGTCCCGCCAGGATTTTTCCCACCATCCATACAGTCCACGGGCCATATCAGGCCTGCCGTAGACGTAGCCTTCATTATAATTGTTAAGGTTCCCCGGGATATCAACCCCTTGCGGGCAAGGCATGCAATACCCGCATTTGGTGCAAGGGATAACGGTGATTTCTTCATATTTGGCCCGGACTTTCTCATATAACCCAAGTTCAGCGGGGGAAAGACTATTGACCCGGGCTTTTTCCGCCAGGGCGATGTTTTCCTTCACCTGTTCCATACTGCTCATCCCGCTGAGCACCACAGATACCTCCGGCTGGTTCCACAACCACTGCAGGGCCCATTCAACCGGCGAGCGTTTTTCTTCCGCTTGGTCCCAAATCTTTTGGACTTCCGCAGGCGGGTTCACCAGCCTCCCTCCACGCAAAGGTTCCATAATGGCGACGGCCATTCCCTTGGCGGCCGCATATTGCAAGCCTTTCATCCCGGCCTGTTTATCCACGTCCATATAATTATATTGAATCAAGCAAAGATCCCAGTTATAAGCATCGACAATCTCTTTAAAAGCCGGAAACTCATCGTGGAACGAAAAACCAAAGTAACGAAAACGCCCTTTGTCCATGGCGTTTTCCGCCCACTCCAATACATCCAGGGCACAGAGTTCATCCCACATTTTCTTGTTGAGCGCATGTAAAAGGTAAAAGTCCACCGCATCCCGGTTCAACCGGCGCAACTGTTCGTTTAGCAACCGGTCGAAATCCTTTTTCTCCTTCACTTTCCAACAGGGCAGTTTTGTCGCGACTTTCACTTTCTCCCGGTAGGCGCCGGTAAGCGCCCGCCCGAGAAAGGTTTCGCTTTCCCCGTCATGATAAGGGTAAGCGGTATCCACATAATTCAAACCGTGGTCGATTGCATAGTGCAACATGGCAGTCGCCTGGGTCTCGTCTATTTTACCCCCTTTGACCGGGAGACGCATGGCGCCAAAGCCAAGGGCAGAAACCTTAAACTCCAATTTACCAAATGGCCGGTACTGCATTTATATCCCTCCTAGTCTGTTGTTTTCTCCTGGTAAAAGCGACGATGTTTGGATCTTGCTTCCCGGCTGTATAAAACCTGCTACAATGAGTTTTTATTTCTTGTTTTAAGTTTTATTTCTTTTTTTACGGGTTTTATTCCTGCCGCTGGCAGTAAATTATCACCCTTTTAACCTTCGGGACTGCTATGCAAAAGAAACCGGGTGCTCTAATCTCACCCGGTTTCTTTTACCTTTTGCCTCTTCTTCCCTACCCTAATACAAGGATTTCAGAATATCCTCAATCGGGGGTTCTTCGACGGTTAAATCCTTGATCTCGTATTTTTCGTCGAGATAGCGAATGAAGGCGTTAAGTTCCACGGTTTCCGTATCCAACTCCATCTCCATTTGGTATTCGGAGAAAGCATTCAAGATCTCCATCCCGGGAAAAGCCGCTGTAGACAACGGTTTTGCTGTACGGACCGTAACAAATTTCTTCTTTCCCAGATAACCCCGGAGGGCTTCGAGCGTATCGTCGAAGACTATTTCCCCGCGGTTGATCAGGATAACCCTCCTTGCCAAACGTTCGACGTCATCAAGATCATGGGTGGTCAGGATAAAAGTCACACCCTGTTCATTCATTTTTTTAATGAAATTCCTGATCTTCTCTTTGGCCACCACGTCAAGGCCGATGGTGGGTTCGTCCAAAAAGACAATCTGCGGCCTGTGGAGCATGGCCATGATGAACTCACAGCGCATTCTCTCACCGAGGGAAAGCTGGCGGGTGGGGGTTTTGATATGCCGCTCCACTTCCAAAAGGGAGACCAGCATATCCAGGGTAGCGCGGTACTCCTTATCCGGAATCCGGTAGATGGCTTTATTCATGAGAAAGGCATCCACCGGGGGAATATCCCATATTAACTGTGATTTCTGCCCGAAAACCGCCCCGATCCCGGCCACATACTTCATCCGGTCGCGCCAGGGTACGTAACCGGCAATCTGTACCCTTCCGGAGGAAGGATAGAGGACGCCGGTGAGGATTTTGATGGTGGTGGATTTCCCGGCGCCATTGGGGCCCAGGAATCCTACCAACTCACCGGGTTCTATCGTAAAGGAGATCCCCTTGAGGGCCTCGACCGCTATGGCTTTTCTATGGAAAATACTCTTCACTGCTTCGAGAAAGGACCCGCCCCGTTCATAGTGGATGTAGGTTTTCTTCAACTCCGCAACCTCGATTAACATCTATGCAATCAACCTCCGGCACTGGAATAACTCTTCAGCATGGCATACCAGAACAACCTGGCGGCAAAGAGAAAGACCAGGCAGATCCCGCCTGAAAGGAAAAGCCCTTCCGGTTTATCCCCTTTCAGCACGGCCGCGGGGAAAAAAGCGAGCATCGCAATGGGTATGAAGTAGGTAAGGAGATTTTGAAAAGCCCGTGAAAAAATGGTCTTGGGAAAAAGCCCGAACTGGGTTATGGTATTGAAAATCTCATAGATCCTGCTGTTGCCGACCCATTTGAAAAGCGTGCCGGACATGAAGAGGCTGAAGGAGAAGAGGACCGAAAGGGATAACAGGAAAAGCAGGAAAAAGGCTGCCCATTCCCAAGGCCCCGGCGTTGGGATTCTGCTTACCGCGTAAATAAAGATGCCAAGTCCTCCCAAGAGGCTGCCGCTGTTATCCAGGGAGAAACTGGTGGCAGCCGCCAGGTGAATTACGGAACAGGGCTTAATCAACATCAAGTCGAAAAGGCCATCCCGTACCATTTGCCCGATATTCCAGACCAGCCCGAAAAAGAACAGGTTGGCGAAGCCCTTTGCCATCATAAAGATCCCCTGGATCAACAGGACTTCCTCCAGGCTCCATCCGGGGAAAGCCGCACCGGACCGGTAAACCAACAAAGTGACCAGGGGGAATAGGAGGTCGGAAAGGAACATGACAAAGAAGCGGATGAGAAAATTGCCCCGGTAAGCCAGATCTTCTGCCAATCCGATCCGCATTCCCGTGCTGTATAGGCGCAAAAGATCAAGAAGGCGTCTCATACTCCCACCCCCGTGAATCTTTTTATCCCCAGCCGCCATAAGAATTCGGAGACCAGACCCATTAAGACGACATAGACCCCTTGGATCGCAACGATGACCGGGATGGCCAGGGTGATACCGCCCAGCTCATAACTGCCGGAAAAGACCCGGACCGGGACGTAGGAGATATATTGAAAAGGAAGGAAAAAGAGAACCTTCTGCAGCCAGCCGGGGAAGAAAACCAGTGGGACAAAGACCCCGGCAAAAACATCCCTAAAGATCAAAAAAAAGCTCCGGAGCCCGTCGGTCCGGACCAGCCAAAACCCGGTAATCCCGATGGAATAATTGACGAGAAACATCATTAAAAAGCCAAGGACAAGCGAGAGCAGGCTCCAGAAGAGATTTGCCGGGACCAGAGGCAGGCGGAAAACGAAGAAAAAGATGAGATAAACCGGGACGAACTCCAGCCAGAAACCGAGCAAGCGGTGGCCGACTTTCTGAGAAAGGGCAAAGAAACGGTGGGAGACCGGGCGCAGCAAGAATGTGACAAAACGTCCTGTCCGGATCAGCATCTGCAGGTTCCAGTCGGCAAAATCCATGATACAGTAATTGATAAGGGTGGTTACTCCATAATAGACCAGCATTTCATCGAGGGTAAAACCTTTGAGCGTTGTTGTGTTTTGAAACAACGCGCTCCAAATGAAATACTGCACCAGGAAATAGACGGGTCCGACAAAAAGCGAAACCAGGATATGGCTCCTGTATGCGGCCCATTCCTTGTAGGTAGCTGCGGCAACGGCGGTAAGGAGACGACCGTTGAAAAACCTTGATACCAGTTTTCCCATGACAATCTCTATCCCTTAAAATTCATTCAAAATCAGTATTTCTAACCAGTATTCTTGTAATAGACCAGAAATGGGTATCCCCAAATGAGCCTTTTGAAAACAAGTATCCTTAAATCAGCCCGGACCAGGCGATGTTGCGCAGGTTGATCACAGCCTCCGCCAACCAACCATACTTTTCGTTCAATGGGCAAAAATAGACAAAAACCAGTTCCTCCACGGGATCCAGATAGAGGCCGCAAAGCCCGGAGCCTTCGTGGGAGAAAGAGCCCGGGGAGAGGAAAGTATTGTTCGAGTAGACGTTAAAGCCGAGCCCGTACTCCATCTCCGTACCGCCCGCACCCCAGCAATAATTCTTAACCCCCTGCAAATGGTTTCTGGTCATGGCCTCCACCGTCTTCCGGGCCAGCACCCTTTTCCCGTCCAGGGTGCCTTTGTTCAACAACATTTGCCCAAGGCGGGCCAGGTCTTCCATGGTCGAAAAGAGACCGCCGCCGGTCCGTGGCGCCGCCCATGGCGGCCGGGGTTTCGCCTTGCCCCGCCGGTACCATTCGTACTCCCACTTGTTGGCAAAGCAAACCCTCTCTTCCAGGGCGTCCGGGACATCAAAAAAGGTCTCGTTCATCTTTAAGGGGCGGGTGATGTTTTCCATAATATATGTCTCAACATGAACCCCTGAGATCCGGGTAACGATCTCCCCGAGGAGCATAAAACCGGTGGATGAATACCGCCATTCCTTGCCCGGCTCAACAGCCTGCGGCCCGGTGAGGGCCGATTTGATCCAGCTTTTCTTTCTGAGCCAGGAATAATCATTCGGATACGGTTCGAAAAAAGCCCCGGGGTCGGGCCGCAAACCGGAGGTATGGGTCAACAGGTGAAAAACGGTGATGGCGTTGAGACCGGGTTTATCAAACTCCGGAATAATCTCCGCCACCGCTTGGTCCAGGCGCAGCAAGCCTCTTTCCACCAGTTGCATGATGGCAACAGCCACAAAAACCTTGGTGATGGAAGCGATTCTCCGGATGGAATCCGGCAGGAAAGGCCGGTCCTCATTGTAGCGGAGCGGGCCCATGGACCGGAGGGCGAAGGTTTTCCCGTGCCGCGCCAGCAGGTAACCGGCGCACTGCAGCTTATCCTCGGCGATCAGCTTCTTCAGGTGATTGTCCAGTTCCTGAATGGTGGAACTCAAGTAACCGACGCTTTCCGGGGTGACACCGGTTTCCCGCGCAATCACGTTTATTTCGCCACTCTTCTTCATGACACACCACACCTCCTGACAGTCTCTTTCCAAGAGATAGAAATATTAATTAATACTAGCACACGGCGAAAAAATGTCAATAGCTTGCAACAAAAAAAAAGCCGGAAAAGCATCCGGCTTCTTATTCAAGTTCCATTGCGAACTTCTTTATATTCTCCTCCCTGAGGCAAAACTGGTTCTCCTTCCGCCCGCTAACCAAACGCATGACTATCCGGTCAAAAAAACTCATCTTCTCGTAATTCACGCCATAGCCGAAATACCCCTTGGCCGCCGCCCGGGAGTAAATCTCCCGGGGAAAAACCGCTTTAATCTGTTCCTCTGCCTTGTTTTTCAGCCCGCCACAGATAAAAATGGCCAATTTCTTCCCGGTTAAAGCCGCCAGGTTTTCCCGGAAAAACCTCCGCACTTCCGGGCGGATGAATCCGGCATAAATGGAACCGCCGATAACAACCGCATCAAAACCTTCAATACCGGGAGGTTCCTCTTTTCCCAGGTTGACAAGGGTTACTCCGTGCTTGCCTGCGACAAGTTCGTCCCGGAGTTTTTCTGCGGCTTTTTCAGTAAAACCATATTTGCTTGCAAAGACGACTAATATTCTCATCTTCTCAACTCCTTCCCACTTTGCTTTCCAGGTATGTTCTTCTCGTAAGATCCGCAACAGAAACCCCATGCAAATGGGCTTCTCTTTTCTTCCGGTAATTCAAAAACGCCGCCAAAGGCCTATAAAGTATTCTGGGAATTTTTATACTCAGTAAATCTTGCACGCGGGGCGAAATACTCTTACCTTCCACTATATCGTCGAGTGCAAAAGAAAAAACGGAAAAGATCTTTTTTCCCTTGCGCCCCAGCTTTTCTAAGGGGGTGCCGTCGATTAAGGCGCCTCCCCCGTATCCTAAACCGCCCAGCCATTTCATTTCGACTGTTTTCGCAAAATACCGGCAAGACTCCAGCAACGGATAGAGAAGATCTGTATCCGGAAAACCACATTGGGCGACGGCGAAAAACTCTTTCCCTTTCAGTTCATCAGTAAGATCACAGGCTAATTTCTCCAGAAACCAAATTACGGGATAGGGAAGGGTATCAACATACAAAGGTGTTATTAAGCCTAAGATATCCTGGGGCAAAATAATACTTTTTAAGGCATCAAAAGGCTTCTCTTCATCGAAATACTCGATAATATGGATGATTTCAGCCTTGTGACCTTTTTCTTCAGCAAGTTCCTTCATCGCCCGGGCAAAGACATAAGAAGTCTTGGCTTTACGGGGGCTCCCATTAAACAAAACCAGCTGTTTCCTGTTCATCCCGGTCTCACCTCACAAAGCGCCCCTTCGATTTCCTCCTCTATTTTTGCCATTGGGTCCGTGGGCGCAAACAACAAGGTTTTATGGGTAAACTGCAGGTTCAGTGCGTTTCTGGCCGCCAGTAACCGGAAGTTCTCCTCTTCACCCGGCAGGTTTTCTCCGGTTAGGCCGATTATTAACAGGGATTTTTTGCCATAACGCGGCGGGTGCAGAAGGTGGCCGTCTTTGACAGTATATAAAGGGAGAACAAGGATCATCAGCTTGTCGAGGACCTTTTTTAACTGCGAAGAATAACCTCCGAACCTAACCGGCGTCAGCATGAGAATCAAGCTGCCGGGAGCAATCGCCCTCATTATTTCCGGCATATCATCATGAAATACACATTTCCCGGGTGATTTTATTTCACAAGCGCCACAAGAGCGGCATGGCAAGATCTTCATCTCATTTAGTTTGAAATAAAAAAACCTCTTCCCCGTTTTTTCCAACAAGTTCTTAAGGGCTTTTTCAATTGCATTCTCCTGAGTAAACGCGTCCAGGATCACCAGGCTCACGATTTCACCCCCCAGTGTTCTTATTATTTTATTGCAATCAGGCTCTTAACATGTATTTTCCCCGGTCTTCCCGTCATTTTCAGAAAATTCTTTGATCAACGCCAAAAACTCCCGCCCGTATTTTTCAAATTTGTACTCCCCCACTCCCTTCACCGCCAGCATCTCCTCTTTGCTGGTTGGAAGGAGTTCACACATCTCCCGCAGGGTGCTGTCGGCAAAAACAACATATGGCGGGATCTCTTCCCGCTTGGCGATCTCCCGGCGCAGGCGGCGGAGTTCTTCAAAAAGGCCGGCGCCGGCCGGGGTCTTTTCTTTCTTCACCGGGAGTTCCCTGCGCATTACCTGCTCTTTATTTTTCAGAACCGCTTTTGCCCGCGGGCGGATCTTCAACACCGGGTATTTGCCGCCGGTCGCCGCCAGATAATCATCGGCAACCAACAGGTTGATCAGGTCCTTAATCTCTTTCAGCGAACGATCGCCCATCACCCCGTAGGTAGGCAGGTGCTGGAGACCCAATTTACGAACGCGCTGGGTAGCGGAGCCTTTCAATACTTCCGCCACCAAAGTTGTGCCGAACCGTTCCCCCATCCGCAAAATACAGGAGAAGACCTTCTGCGCGTCAACGGTGATATCCACCAGGTCGCCATGGGCATTGCAGTTACTGCAGTTTCCACAAGCCTCCGGAATACCGGTTTCACCAAAATAGCGCAGCAAGTAACCCCGGAGGCACCGGGAGGTATGCGCATAATCGATGATTGCCTGCAATCTCTGGAGTTCCTTCACTCTTCGTGCCGGGGAATAAACCGTCTGTTCAATCAGG
The DNA here is from genome assembly GCA_012727895.1 of Bacillota bacterium. Classification (GTDB taxonomy): domain Bacteria; phylum Bacillota; class UBA4882; order UBA10575; family UBA10575; genus JAAYGG01. The sequence continues at coordinate 8,552 of JAAYGG010000101.1, read as the reverse complement.
AGTTTTTGAATGATGATATCCTGGGGTGAAAAAAGTAATATACACTCACTGGGCTCACCGTCGCGCCCGGCCCGCCCGGCCTCCTGGTAATAGGATTCCAAATTCTTCGGCATGTTGTAGTGGATAACATAACGGACATTGGACTTGTCAATACCCAGGCCAAAGGCGTTGGTGGCCACCAGCACCCGGATATCGTCATAAAGAAAACTCTCCTGGACTTCGTTTCTTTCTTTTTCGGAGAGGCCCGCGTGGTATCTGCCGGCGGCATACCCTTTTTGCCGGCAAAATTCATAGAGACTGTCTACTTCTTTTCTGGTGGCCGCATAGATAATCCCCGGCTCTTCTCTGTTGTTTCCCAGGTAAGCGGCGAGATAGTCGCGTTTGTTTACCCCGCGTACCACGGAAAAAGAGAGGTTGGGACGGTCAAAACCGGTGATGAAGACTGCAGGATTTTCCAAGCCCAACAGGTTTATGATATCCGCTTTTACGGCAGGGGTGGCGGTGGCTGTAAAAGCCGCCACTACCGGCCGCTGGGGAAGGGCGTCAATATACGGTCCAATCCGGCGGTAACTAGGGCGAAAATCATGCCCCCACTGGGAGACACAGTGCGCCTCGTCCACAGCGATTAAGGAAACCTGCAGTGCCTGGAGTAAACAGAAAAAACCCTCGTTTTCCAATCTTTCCGGTGCCACATAAAGGAGCTTGTACTCGCCGCAGGCGGCCTTTTCAACCCTGATGCGCTGCTCCTTTCTGGTCAACGAACTATTGAGAAACGAAGCGGGAATCCCCAGGGCCGTCAAGGCATCCACCTGGTCTTTCATTAAGGAAATCAGGGGTGAGATCACCACGGTTAAACCGGAGAACAAGAGCGCCGGGATCTGGTAACAGACGGATTTCCCGGCCCCGGTCGGCATAATGGCCAAGGTATCATTTTTCTCCATAATGCTCTTGATAATCTCTTCCTGCCCGGGTTTAAACCGGTCGTATCCATAGTATTTTTTTAAGATCTCCACTGCCCCTGACATTCTTCTTCTCCCTCCGGTCCAGTTCACGGATTTACTTCTTTTGTTTCCTCTATTTTCCTGCCGCAAAAAAATAAAAGAGCGCGGCTTTTAATCGGCCCCCGGCGGTATCTTCACCAGAAAAGAATCATCTTTTCCGGTTGAAAAGAAGATCTTGTGATAAAATATGGGTAATCAAATATTGATAATCGCGGGTGCAGAACAGACGAGCGCGTTCAAACCATCCGCGCCAGTACAAAACGGGGAAGGAGTCAGAAAATATGGAAAAAAAGGAGATCCGGCGCGAGGAGTTTACCCTCAAGGGCGAGGAAGTCGTCGCATTCCTAAAGAAAGTGGTCCATGAAGGTAATATCCGGCGGATTATCATAAAGAACGAAGAGCAAAAGACCTTGATTGAGATCCCCCTGACCCTCGGCGTTATTGGCGCCTTCCTCCTGCCCGTCTGGGCCGCAGTCGGCGCCATCGCCGCCTTAGCCGCCAAGCTCACCATTGTCGTGGAAAAAGTGGAAGAATAGCCCCCGGGCGGCTAAACCTCCCCTGCCCCGGCAGGATCAGAATCTCTCCGCCACAGTGGTCACGCCCTCATGCTGTCAGCAGCCTCGTGCCGTCAGCCGAGGAGGAAACGGTCCATCAAAGAATGGCCGGGTTCGATGAAAAGGCCGGTGCGGGCGGCGCTTTCTTCATCAAATGGCAATGTACTCCCGGGTTCTTTCTTTTCTGAACTGTAAATCACAAACGGCACCGGATCCGCCACGTGCGTCCTGACCGAAAGCGGTGTGGGGTGATCGGGCAGGAGCAAGATCTTGTACTCCGGGGAGATCGCCGGCAGTTCCTGGAGGATTCTCCCCAAGACCTCCTGGTCGATCCTTTCAATCGCTTTAATCTTTGTTTCCAGATCACCATGGTGCCCGGCTTCATCCGCGGCCTCGATATGAAGGTAGAGAAAATCGGCGCCCGCGCGAAAAGCCGCTAAAGCCGCTTCCGCTTTGCCCGCAAAATTGGTGTGGATGTTACCGGTGGCCCCGGCAACCTCGATCACCTCCAGGCCGGCGCAGACGCCTAAACCTTTTGCCAGGTCAACGGCGGAAATCACCGCCCCCCGTAACCGGTATTTCTCATAAAACCCGGGCAACTGGGGTTTGGTTCCCTGTCCCCATAACCAGATGGAATTGGCCGGGGCGAGGTTATTGGCCATCCGCTGCTGGTTGACCGGGTGGTTAGCAAGGATTCTCTGGCTTTCTTTGAGCAAAGAAAGCAACTCTCCGGCGCCTTCCCCCTGCGGGAGGTAGGGGCCGATCACCCGGTCCGAGATGTCATGGGGCGGGGTCAGTTTAGCATGGAGCGGCCCATTCCGCCAAACCAATAGATGCCGGTAACTTACCCCCGAATGAAAGGTTTTTGTTTCCGAGTTAAACTCCGCAGCCAGATCCTTAATCAAAAGCGCGGCTTCGTCCGTGCTGATCTCGCCGGCGCTGTAATCAACCATCTTTTTCTCCCCATAATCTGCTTCACCCGAGAGGGTTACCAGATTGCAACGGAAGGTCACATCTTCTCCGGTAAGTTCAACCCCCATACCTGCCGCCTCCAGTGGCGAACGGCCCGTGTAGTAGCGCTTCGGATCATAACCAAGGACGGCCAGGTTTGCCACGTCGCTGCCGGGAGACAATCCCGGCGGAACCGTTCGCACCAGCCCCAGAACGCCTTCCTTAGCCAGGCGGTCCATATTGGGTTTTTTCGCCACCTGAAGCGGTGTTTTCCCCCCCAACTCCTGGAGCGGGTAATCCGCCATCCCATCGCCCAAAAGCACTAGATACTTCATCTTTCATCCCCTTTTCATCTGCGGGTAAACTGAGAACCGGTCAGATCACTACATTGGTTATAGACTATTTCTCTTTGGAGAGCCAAGTTCCTACCAGTAACAAACCAAATTCCATGTAAAGAAGGATAAAAAAATCCCCCTTTTATCGCTGCACTGGAAGGAAGGGATGTTCAAAAAGCGAACACTACTTTCTTTACACCTTTAAAACTATGGAAAGGACCGAAGCGCTCTCTCTCTTTAAATCCCCTGCAGGGCCTCCCGGAGCTGGCCGCTGTTTTCCAGCGGCGGCCGGCAGGCGCGGTTGACGCAGAGATAAGCGCGGGGTGTATCTCCGGACGGGTATTCTTTTGCCAGTTGCCAGGAAGCGGCTACGGCCTCCCCCTCTTCCCCCGGCGGCCGGTGGACCATGAAGAGGTCGGGAAGGTAAAACTCATCCACCACCCGGCGGAAGGAGAGGATCTCCCGGTAGGGGCCGGTCAAAACCAGCGTCATCTCCGGTCCCATTGCCCGGCTGGCCATCGAGAGTAAATGGGGATAGGCTGAAGCGTAAAACTGCAGGGGTTTTGCGGACTTAATCACCGCCAGTCCCCGTTCCCACCAGTTGCTGTCGCCACGCATTAACCCCAGGGCCAGCAGGTTCCCGGCGGCCACCGCCGCCCCTGAAGGCAACGCCCCCTCCTCCATCCCCTTCTGCCGGAAAGGTAAATCTTCACCGCGGGCAGTATAATACAACTCCCCTCCCTGGCCGGAGAATAACTCCAACAGGATCCTGGTCAAATCTACGGCTTTTTCCCCATAAACCGGGAGAAGGGTTGCCTGGTAAAGCTCCAGCAGTCCCCAGGCAAAAAAGGCATAATCATCGAGGAAACCTTCGATTGCCCTTTCCCCTTGCCGGTACCGGCGGAAAAGGCGTTTACCGGTAAAGAGTTCTCTTAATAAAAAATCCGCCGCTTCTTCTGCTGCCTGCAGGTAATCGTTGCGCCGGAAAGTCCTGGCCGCCCGGGCCAGGGCGGCAATGGCCAGCCCGTTCCAGGCCGTCAAGATCTTGCTGTCAATCGCCGGCGGGATCCGGGATTTCCTCCGCTCAAAAAGGGCTTCCAGGGCGTTTTCCATCTCCCCTGTTTCTTTACGGCGGTAAAGGACATTGAGCCCGTCCGTCCCCCGGCTTTCTCCCGCAATTGTGCGGGGATAATTCCCCTCTTTATTTATGTGGTACCGGCTACAAAATTCTTCACCGGTCTCTTTGCCCAGGGTATCCAGGATCTCCTCCCTGGTCCATAAGTAGTATTTACCCTCTTCCCCTTCGCTCTCCGCATCCTGGGCGGTGTAGAAGACCCCTTCCGGCGCCCGCAGTTCCCGGATGATATAGGCAAAGGTCTTCTCCGCCACCCGCCGGTAGAAGGCCTTGCCGGTTATTTGAAAGGCTTCGGTGTAGGCCAGGCAAAGGAGGGCCTGATCGTAGAGCATCTTTTCAAAGTGCGGCCACCGCCAGCGGGCATCCGTCGCATAGCGGTGGAAACCACCCCCCACATGGTCAAAGATACCGCCGGCGGCCATCTCCGCCAGGGTATGTTCGGCCATGTGCAGGCTTTCTGCTTCCCCGCTCCGCCGGTACCAACGGAACAAGAAGAGCAGGGTCTGGGGCATGGGAAATTTTGGGGCGGTACCGAACCCGCCCCACGTCTCATCATAATCAGCAGCTAATTGCTGCACGCCCCGGCGGAGCAAACCGGGGTCGAGGGTGAACTCCTCCCCGCTTTCTTCACGGCCGTCTTCGTATGCGTGTAAGGCCTCAAGAACCTTCCTGCCCCTGGCTTTCAGGTTTTCCGGGTCTTTCCGCCAGAGTTCATTTAGAACCGTAAGAACTTCCAGGAACCCGGGGTGCCCGTTACGGCGGTGCGGTGGGAAATAGGAGCCGGCAAATACCGGGATCTTCTCCGGGGTAAGGAAGACACTCAACGGCCAGCCGCCGGTACCCGTAAAAAGCCGGCAGAACTCCATATATACCCCGTCGACATCAGGCCGTTCCTCCCGGTCCACTTTGACGCTGATAAAGTGTTCATTGAGAAAAGCGGCAATTTCGGGGTTGGTAAAGGATTCCCTGGCCATAACATGACACCAGTGGCAGGTGGAATAACCGCTGGAAAGGAAGATCAATTTCTGTTCCGCCGCCGCCCGCTGGAAGGCCTCTTCCCCCCACGGGTACCAGTCCACCGGGTTGTGGGCATGCTGGAGCAGATAGGGACTTTTTTCGTGACGCAAGCGGTTCCCTTTTTCCACGGCATTTTCCTCCTATTCTGCCTGTACCTTGCCCTTGGACCATTTTTTTATGCAGTCAATTTCTGGTCCATCCCCGGCTTTTGCGGGAGGAGCGGTCGCAGGGAAAACCCGCTTTTGCCGGACCCTGCCGGCTTCCAACAGGTCCTCAGCGGATAAAGGCGATCAGATAAGGGATGGTATTATAAAGGACCAAAAAGAGCAGGGTATTAAGGATAAGCTCTTTTAGCTTCTCCTTTTTCGCTTTTTTCTGGCCCCGGAGGACAATGAGATACCACAGGCTGGCGTAAATTCCGGCGCCAATCAAGTTCCCGATTATTATCGCGGCCATTCTGCACCCGCCTCCCCAAAAAGATTTTACCCCAGCGTCCTCTCTAATTCAGCCAGGGTTTTGGGGCGCCAAACGTCACCTGCCAGTTCCATCCCGTAAACCGTCTCGAGTTTCCTGGTCAACCCTTTGTGCAAGTTCACGGCGACCGCCTTCAGATCCTTCTCCGGGTCGGCATCCGCAGGGAACCGGGGGTCATCCAAGGCAATACCGCTGGTCATCAAGGTTTCCACGAGGATTTTCGCGGCGAGAAAACGGTGGTATTTATCGACCCCGAAGATTAAGGGGTTCTCCATCAAGGCAATAACCTCCCATGTTACCTGTTCGGCCTGGGAGTAATGGCCCGCATCCTTATTTTGATCGGAAAAACGCATCGGCAGTTGGTCAATAATCCGGTCCAGGTTGCTGACGAGGTAATCCAGGCTGAAGAGGCCGATGGCGCAGTTGAAAAGGATCTTCTTCCCGGTCTTTTCCGCCCGCAATACCTCCTCCTTGGAGATGGCGGGCCCGATATCGGCACAGTTCAAACGGTCGTGCTGGTCAATAACAAGAATGCCGCCTTTCACATCCACCACGGTCTTGAAACAGAATTCAAAAGAGCCCGGGCGGTTAAGAAGGGCGGTGATCGCCAACGGGACCGGATCCAGCGTATACCCTAAGTTATCCACATTCCCCAGGGAGACATATTTTATCCCCTTGGCCTGCAGTTCCTTATAGACATCACGCAAGACAAGGAAGTTCTGACCGTGACCCCCGGGCATCGGCAAAAACCGGTTCTCCCTGCCGAAGGCGCGGGTAAAGAGGGTTTTTGGTTTTTCCGTCCCCGGTGAAAAGGCCGCCAGCATGGGTTGGATTCCTGTTTTTGCCTCCGTCACATCGACCCCGGTGGCGGCGATTAACTCTTTTAACAAAGGGCTTTCTTTATAGCCCTGCAGTGCCTCTTGAATCTGGGTGTTATTGTAGACGCTGGTCATCTGGAAGAGCAAGGGAAAAGCCGTGGTCTTCCGGCCGGTCCACTTCTGGTAACGCAGGGTTTCGAGCAAAAGCGCGCGCATTTTTAGCTCCATAAAACTCGGCCCCGGCTGGCCGTTGGGATGAAGAAAGGCCGGGGTGATCCCCTTGGCCTTCCCTTTGCAGATCTCGGCCATCACCTTAAATTCCGGCTCATAAAGGGCGAAAAGGTCCGCATTGAAATCCTGGTTCTTTTTGTAATCCGCATAACTGCTGGCGGAGCCCCCGTTTAAAACCCCGTAGGCGGTCACGGGATAAAGCTCCACACCGAGGCGGGCCAGGGCGGGACGGTCAAAAATAATCTCTTCCCCTTCCACCCGGCCGATAGTGGTGATATCCACGTCCAGGCCAAGGCGGCCGATATTCCGTTTTGCCTCCGCCAACGCCAACCGGAGGGCGAGCGCACCGGTTAGATCAAGGACCTGCTCCCCGTCCACCTCCGGGAGGCCGCGTACCAAAACCGGTTCTGTATGGTCGTAATCGCCCCTATTATACTTGGTAAGGATTTCTGCTGTACGGAGCAGATCGATCCCTTCTTCTTCCATCTGCCGGACCAGTTCCGGAGAAACCCCCAGGGTTTCAGCTATTTCCACCCGTGCCTGCCCGTTCAACCCAGACATGACGCCTCTCCTTTCCGGTCATTCTGCCCAACGGCTATTTTACGTGCCCAACGGCTATTTAATGATCTTAGAGATTGGCAACTCGATAATATCCTCGGCACCCGCCTTTTTCAACTGGGGAATCAAGAGATTAATCCCGTTTTTATCAACCACGGTCTCCACTGCCAGGTATTCGGTTTCTCCCCCCACCAGTTGCGAAACGGTGGGCGCCTTCATTGCGGGCAAAACCTGTAAAACCTTGTCTAAATTAGCCTTGGCCACATTCATCTTCATCAACACCCGGCCCCGGGCATCCAACGCCCCAAGCAGCAGGGTAACCAGGTCGTTGACACATTGGCGTTTGTCTTCATTCTCCCATGTCTCCGGGTTGGCTATCAGTACCGTGCTCGATTCAACGATGGTATCCACGATCTTTAACCTGTTGGCGCGGAGGCTTGACCCGCTCTCCGTCAATTCCACAGCCACATCGGCGATCTCCGGCACCTTCGCTTCGGTGGTCCCAAAGGAGAACTCAACCTTCACCGGAATCCCCAGTTTTGCAAAGTATTCCTTTGTTATCTCTACATACTCGGTGGTTACTTTACTGCCGGGTTTAATATCAGCGGCGGTCTTGATCTCGTCGGCATCCTCCGAAACCGCCACCACAATCCGGACCGGCCGGTTACTTCCCCTGCTGTACGGCAGCTTTGTCACGATCTGGACCCTGTCCTTGCACCCGCGTTCCAGGACCCAGTCGTAACCCGCTATTCCCAGGTCAAAAAGGCCGTCGGCGACGTATACAGGGATCTCCTGTGGCCGCAACCAGCGCACACAACTGACCCGGGGGTCTTCAATAAAAGCCTCGTAACAACGGGAATTTGGAGTGGTTATGGACAACTCCGCCGCGGCAAACATATCCAAGGTCGGTTTTTGCAGACTGCCTGTGGGCAACGCCAGTTTCAACAAGAAGAATCCCCCCTCTACTCCGGTTTTTGCGCGTTTTCGAGCTCAAGGCAGTAAACCTCTTCAATCCTGCCGTCTGCCCCAAGCTTGGCTTCCCTGAAGAAGCAGGAATAATAGCCTGTATGGCAGGCCACACCCTCCTGCTCCACCTCAATGAGGAGCGTATCCCGGTCGCAATCAAAGAGAATCCGCCGGACATGTTGGAAGTGACCGGAGGTCTCCCCCTTCACCCACAGCTTCTGCCGGCTGCGGCTGAAATAAGTAGCTTTCCCGCTGGTAATAGTCGATTTAAGTGATTCCGGGTTCATATAGGCGACCATCAGCACCTCTTTGGTCAGGGCATCCTGGACCACCGCAGGGATCAACCCGGAACCGTCATACTTCAGACTGTTGATAAACTCATCAATCGATTTTGAAATGGTTTCCGACAATACCTTCACACTCCCAACAGATAAATTCCGCTATAAGCCGCGGGATCCTTTTCCCTATTTTACCTCATCGCAGGAGCAAGATCAATGGCGAGCACGCGACGG
>JAAYGG010000100.1 GCA_012727895.1 Bacillota bacterium | reverse complement strand
CTTCCCGCACCACCCGGGTGATACCTCCATAACGGCCCCGGCTGGTAATCTGCAAGCGTTCTGGAGAAACCAATTCCGTCTTTACTGTAAAATCACCGCCGCCGAATTGGCCAGTGCGCAAGCTTGTCGGGAAATTATCAAGCTTTTTACCGTTCATTATATGGGCCCGCGCTTGCTGACAAACGGTTTCCAAGCCGCTCTCCGCCAGGTCCAAAGCCCTGGTAGATCTCTCCTGAGCCATGACCGACGACACGCTATTCTGTTTCGTTTGCGCCAGGGAAATAACAAGGGCGGAACCTACTGCCAAAACCAGAATCGCCAGGAGAATCGTGGAGCCTTTTTCTCTTCGCCAAACCTCCATTTTTCTCCCCCCCTTTTAAAATTCGCCCTTAACACCCGTAAGACTTACTCAAACCAACCACTACCTGTGTCTTCACCCCGGTACATCCGCGGCCGGATGGTTATTGATTCCTCGCTAAGCCTTAAGGTAATCTGGGAAAAACGGGCAGGATCATTATTGTTGCTAACACGATATGTAATTTCCCAATCACTAGCCCTAACATTGTCGATCATGGGAACCCATGTCCCTGTTCCCACCCGTCGTTCCAATTGGTTACTGCTGGTATTATGTCTATAGCTGATTTGTTGATCTTTTTCATCCACAAAGTTCAATTGCTTTTCTGTGGAATTTTCATTGAATTTTTTGGCGGAACGGAGCTCCCGTGCCATGAAGTTCAGCGCCGTCCAAACCTCCTCTTTTCTTTCCTCTCCACTCCGAAGATCCCGGTAAAAACGGGGCATACCCGCCAGCATTCCGGTGACTGCTAAAACTAATACCGCGAGGAGGGAAAGGGCAATCAAAAGCTCTGCCAGGGTGAAGCCATTCTCTTTTTTAATGAATCTATTCTTTACGATTTTATCCATGATTCCACCTTTCCCGCAGTACACAGCCGCCCATCAACGGGGGCCAACCCGGATGCTCCGGACCGCGGATATATCTGCACGCTTTTTATGGGTTACGGTAATGGTCACCTCTTTGAGATATACAGTTTCGCCGGGTTTCGCATTAGCAACTTGCCCCGCACTGTTGATGGTTAAATCCGTTACCTCCCAAGTGATGTCGTATTCGGGATGGGTGCTGGCGGCGCCATTATTAATACTCTCAAAATCCCCCCGAGCCGCCATGTCCTTCAAGATTTCCACCTCGGAGGTGGCCACCCGTGAGGCTCGGTTCAAAATCCTGGCAGTCTCGTAATCCCTCCCGGTAAACTGGAGAGCGCTCGCAAAAACCAGGCCGATTACGGCTAAAAGCACCAGACCGATCAACACCTCAACCAGGGTAAATCCGTTCTCCGGCGATTTAAAAAGCCTTTGCTTCTTCACCAAATCGCCTCCTATGTGCGCATTAACGGATCATCCCGGTGGCGGCATAAACAGTGAATTCCCGGGTCTGCCCGGATCCGCCGGTAATTCTCACTTTTCCTCCCACCGGATTACCACTTCCGTCATGGGGCAAACCCCAACTGTTAAAGAAAAACTGCGTGGTACTGCCAAAAGTTATCTTCCACCCGGCGCCGCTTTCCGGATAATTCCTGTTACGGAGTTGTCTTCCCGTATTCGCCACGGTAATGGTATAATTCACCCCGCCCGTAAAATTCACTCTTATATTGGTATTCAGGTCCATCGCGCTTTTGCGGGCAAACCTGAGATCATTCAAAAGTTGGTCAGAAATACTGTTAAAACGCATTTCCCGGTAGGTGTCAGCCACACGCGGCGCGGCAATTACCCCCGCCAGGGCGATAATCACTAAAACAATCAACAATTCAACCAGCGTAAAGCCGGCATTGACATTTTCTTTTTCTTTTGTCCACATTTTTTCTCCCCGGGCGCCGATCGCGCCGGAAATATGAATTGGGGGGAGGGATCTCCTCCCCCCGGACTGAATCTTCTATAGACAATCTCCTTATGTGAATATAAGTAAGAGCTACTAGGGGTGTAAATTACATTTTACGTTTAAAGTAGCAGCTTCAATTGTAATGTTACCGCCGCCGGGACACTTCGCCTCTGCCCGCAAGAACGGACCGATAGTTCTATTACCAAACGAGTATGATTTGGTCAATGCACTATTCCAATCACTGAGGGTGTTTGACGGCATTGGGAATGTAGTGCTATCCAGTGTATTGTAATACTGATACAGCTCAATTCCTGTCCGCAGGGACTGTTGAGCAGCCCGACAAGACGAAGCCTGCGCTTCTATCCGCATGTCAATGAAGCGCGGTACCGCCACCATGGCCAGGATCGCCAGGATCACCATGACAATCAAGAGTTCGACTAAGGTAAATCCTTTTTCCTCTCTGAAAAGCCTCTTCAGCATGCTGATTCACCTCCTTTCAACGGTCTTTACCATTTGTTTTATTTCACTAAAAGTGTACTTATGTAAATCATCTATAGCGTCGCCCCACTGCTAATCTGCATCATAGGTATAACCACCGCGATGACGATGACACCAACCGCCAAGCCCATGAGGATAATGACCATTGGCTCGATCATGGACGTCAGGCCTTCCACCGCATAACCCGCCTCTTTCTCATAAAAGTCGGCGATCTCATTGAGCATGGTCGAAAGCTCCCCGGTCTCCTCGCCCACGGCAATCATTTGCGTGACCATTGCCGGGTATACCCCGGTATCAGCCAGTGGGCTGGCCAACCCGCTGCCTTTTGTCAAATTCAACCGGGCTTTCGCCACTGAAGAAGCGATTACACCATTATCCACCGCCCGTTCAACAATTTCCAGGCTGGTAGTGATGAGGATCCCGCTATCAAGGAGAGTGGCCAGGAGGCGGGTGAACCGGGCGATCACCGTTTTTTGGACCACCGGCCCGATAATCTTCATCCTGTAGAGGATCTGGTCAATCTTCATCTTCCCCTGGGGGGTTTTCCGGTAATAATTGAAGCCAACGCCTGCCGCTACCACAAAAAGCAGCAACAGGTACCAGTAAGCGCCCAGAAAATTACTGACGGCGATGAGAATTTTGGTCGCGACCGGAAGCTCGACCCCAGCGTCTGTAAACATCTCGACAAAGACCGGCATGATCAAAACCATAACCAGGACCACGGCGATCACCGCCACCACGGCGATCACTAGCGGGTAGGCAAGAGCGCCGGTAATTTTTTTCCGCAACATGAATTCGCGTTCAAAATAGTCGGCCAGGCGTTCCAGAACCGTCTCCAATTGCCCGCCGGCTTCCCCGGCCTCCACCATATGGATGTAAATGGAAGGAAAAATTTTTGGGAAACGTTCCAAAGCCTGGTGGAGGGGGTTACCGGTCTCCACGTCCCGCCGGATACCGGCGATCACCTCAGCAAGCGCCGGGTTTTCCGCCTGGTCTTCCATAATCTTTAAACAGGCGCTGAGATTGACCCCAGCCCTGATTAAGACGGCAAACTGGCGGGTGAAGAGCAGGAGGTCTCTCAAGACGACCCGTCCTCCCCGCCCGCCGGCGCCTTTTTTCTCCGTTTGCACCCTGCCGGCGCCTGCCGGCTGCAGGGAACTGATGAATAACCCCTGTTCCCTCAGTTTGGCGGCGGCTTCGCGGATCCCGGCCGCCTCGATCTCTCCCCTGCTAACCGCGCCGTTTCTATCTCTTGCCTGGTAGACAAAGGTCGGCACCTGGCTACCTCCTCCTGCAAAACCGGTTAAAATTCAACCATACGTTTGAATTCTTCCGGATCGGAGGCCCGCAGGAGTGCCTCCTGGATGGTGATCTTCCGTTGCCGGTAAAGATCCCGGAGAGAGCTGTCCATGGTCTGCATCCCCAATTTCCCGCCGGTCTGCATTACCGTAGGCAACTGGTAGGTCTTCCCCTCCCGGATAATATTCCGCACCGCGCTGGTGGCCACCAAAACCTCGCAGGCCAATACCCGGCCCGGTATGTCGGCCCTGGGCAACAGTTGCTGGGAGACAATCCCCTGCAAGGTCAAGGAGAGTTGGATCCGGATCTGTGCCTGTTGGTGGGGGGGGAAGACGTCAATAATCCGGTCGACGGTTTGCGTGGCGTCGTTCGTATGTAATGTGGCAAAGACCAGGTGACCGGTTTCCGCTGCTGTCAGGGCCGTCTGGATCGTCTCGAAGTCCCGCATCTCCCCCACCAGGATAACGTCGGGGTCTTCCCGGAGCGCCGCCCGGAGGGCCCCGGCAAAGGACACCGTATCCGTGCCAATCTCCCGTTGGTTGATCAGGCTCCGCTTATGGTTGTGCAGATATTCGATGGGATCTTCCAAGGTGATAATATGGCAACTCCTGTTGGTATTGATAATATCAATCAAACTCGCCAGGGTGGTACTCTTCCCGCTGCCGGTGGGCCCGGTAATCAGCACCATCCCCCTGGTTTTCTCAGTAAAATCCTTGACCACCTCCGGCAGGCCCAGCCGCTCAAAGGTGGGAATCTCATGGGGGATCAACCGCATGACCGCGGAAACCGTGCTCCGCTGGTGAAAAACGTTTACACGGAACCGCCCCAGGCCCGGTAACCCGTAGGAGAAATCCACCTGGCCGTTGCGTTCCAGTTCGCCCCTTCTCTCATCGGTAAGCATCGGTTCCAGGAGAATGGGGATGTTCTCCTTTGTTAATACCGGCTGGTTTTCAATGAAGTTGAGCTCCCCGTTGATCCTGAGGACCGGCGGCCGCCCGGCAGTGAGGTGTAAGTCGGAAGCCCCTTTTTCCACAGCTGTACGCAGTAGATCGGCAAGTTCCAAAACCTGTCTCCTCCTCTTACATACTGTATGCTGCCCTGACAACCTCTTCCAAGGTTGTCTTGGCCTGTAACGCCTTTAACAACCCGTCCTGGAAAAGGGTTCTCATTCCCGCTTTGATGGCCGCCTCTTTAAGAGCACCGGCCGGGATATCCTTGCTAATGAGGGACCTTAATTCCGGGTTCAATAAAAGGACTTCATGAATGGCAAGGCGGCGGGCGTATCCCGACCCGTTACACTGGCGGCAGCCCTTTCCCCGGTAAAAGATTAATTGTTCCTCGGAATGATCCGGGAGGTTCTCCCGCACGCTCTGGTAAAACGGGTTATCCGGCTCCAGCCGGTAAGGTTCTTTGCAACCGTCGCAAACCCCCCGCACCAGCCGCTGGGCTACGACCCCGATGACGGTCGAGGCGACCAAAAAAGGCTCAATCTCCATATCAATTAGCCGTGTAATACTGCTCGGCGCATCGTTCGTATGCAAAGTGGAAAGCACCAGGTGCCCGGTGAGGGCGGCCTGTGTAGCGATGCGGGCGGTTTCGGTATCACGAATCTCCCCGACCATGATGATATCCGGATCTTGCCGCAGGAAAGAACGGAGGGCGGCGGCAAAGGTCAGCCCGGCCTTTTGGTTTACTTGTACCTGATTGACCCCGGGGATCTGGTATTCCACCGGGTCTTCAACGGTCATGATATTGACCTCGGGTGAGTTCAACTCATTCAAAACCGCGCTGAGAGTGGTGGATTTACCGCTGCCGGTCGGTCCGGTCACCAGAATAATCCCGTGTGGTTGCCGGTAAACGCTCCTGAATTTTTCCAGCGTGTCCGGTAAAAAACCGAGCCGCTCCATTTTTGTCAGGACGCCGCTCTTGAAAAGGATCCTCATAACAATCTTCTCCCCGAAGACAGTGGGGATGGAAGAAACACGGATATCCACCGGGGCCCCTTCCACCCGGAGCTGGATCCGCCCGTCCTGCGGCAGCCTTTTTTCGGCGATATTCATCCCGGAGATAATTTTCACCCGGGAAATTATGGCCGCCTGGGTATTCTTTGGCGAAGTCATCATCCGGCGGAGTACCCCGTCCACCCGGTAGCGGACGACCAGTTCCTTTTCGGAAGGTTCCAGGTGAATGTCGCTGGCCCGTTCTTTCACCGCCTGGCTGATGATGAGGTTCACCAGGCGGACAATGGGCGCGTCCTCCACCAGTTCTTCGACTGCCGGTTCTTCTTCTTTCTTTTCCTCTTCAAACTCGATATCCAGGTCTTTAAAGACCTCCGCCACAGTCCCTTGGATCCCGTAATACTTACCTAACGCCCGTTGCAAGTCTTCTTCCGTCACAATCACCGGTTGGATCTCCACATTCAGCAAGAGGCGCAGGTTGTCCAAGGCCACCACGTCAGTGGGGTCCACCATCCCCAGGACCAGGCGGTTGCCTTCCTTCTCCACCGGGAAGACCTTATACTTATTGGCGATATGTTCCGGAACCGCCGCCACAACCTCCTGGGGGATCTCTCTTTTTGCCAGGACCACATGGGGGATACCCAACTGGAATTCCAGGGCTTCAATAAGGTTTTGCTCGGTTATATATCCTTTGTTAACCAGAATCCGGCCTAACCGTTCCCCGGTCCGGTTTTGTTCTTTAAGAACTTCCTGGAGCGCTTCCTGGGTGATATATCCTGTTGCCACCAACAGGTCTCCCAGTCGCTTCTTTCCTATTGCCAACCGCTAGACCTCCCGGATTTTTTCTCTGCACTTAAATACTACCACATAATCACATAATTGTCCATGTTATGAACTATATCAATCCCCATGGTAAAGGCAGTCCTGTTGATGGTTGTGGACACCAACTTCCGCCCGGATGATCTTTGTTTTTACCACCGGACCTCCAGGCTTAACTCCTGAAGGCTTTGATCAACCTGGGGGATGTATGTCTTTTTATAAATGGCAAATACCCCTCTGGTCAACATGGCTTCAATATAACCGGTGTAAACGGTATTGACATCCGGAATACTATCAAACCCGGAAAACTGGTAGCAACGGTAATCAACACCGGCGGAGATTGCCGGGACCAGCCCCAGCGACGGCAAGGTAAGCTCCAGTTTGCCGGTGAGGAGCGGGAAGTAGGGATCGTTCCTGGTTGTATCTTCAAAGGAAAGGTCAAGGGAGAGGATCTTCCCTGCCGTAACCCCAACGCCTATATAAAAGCCCTGCGCCGCCTCATGATAAACCGGGTCATTAAGCGGGGCTAGAGGTCTTTCATAATAGTAAATCCCGTCCGGATCAAAAAGGGCGTTGAGAGTGTCGGCCTTTTTCAGCTCGTAATCGCCGCCGAAGTAGTTGGGGTGAAACCATTTTCCCAGGGAGCGGAGGCCCACACGGTAACGGAAACTGCTCGTCTTTCCCAGCACGCCTGCTTCAACCCCTAAACCGTAAGCGGAGGATGATAATTTGAGAACAGCCGCTTCCATATAAGGCTGGAAGGTTTCTGTGATAAAGAACCCCGCATCAAAGGCAAGACCCTGGTCGGCAATTCCCCCGCCATAAGGCCCCAAATCCCTCTTAAAATTACCATCAGTAATATAGGTAAGCCCCAACCCCAGGTGAGAGCGGCTAAATTGATAGGCCTCCTCAAGCCGGACGACATACAGCGAATTGCTGTCGAAACCCCCGGAGGAAAAGTTCCGGATGTTCCAGGGAGCCAACACCTCAATCCGCAGGCCGTCGCCGGTGTGTATCCCAAAATGGGTTCTTCTTGTAGACTTGCCGGTATAATTCAAGGAAATAGAATCATCGATATAACCTAGGAAAATGAAAGTATCGAGAAAATCCCCAAAATTGGATTTGCTGACATAATCCCCAAAAAGCAAGCCGTACCCATAGGTCAGTCCTTCCTCGAAGAAACCGTAGTTCAGGAAGAAAAAGTCATTCTCAAATTTTACCCAGTCAATAACAGGGCCCAGATTGATCGATCGATCAAGGCTGCCAAGTTTCAAGATGCCGGTGGACTGATCAAAGACGAAAGGCAATTCCAGTCCAACGCTGAACTTCGCGCCGGAAGTTTTGTAAAACTGCGGTTTCAGTTTGAAAATAGCATATGGAAACCCTTCCATAACCGTGAAAGACCCGCCGGTCCGGAAGGTGAAATCGGGAGAGGCCTTAAAAACGGTTGACTCCTTACTCAGGAAACCCTCGATCCGCAAAATATCCTCGCGCATTTCCGCAGTCAGGCGGTGCGAGGAGTAATTTGGGAACCCGCCCCCCGTTGGCAGCAGCGCTTTTTCTCCCTGGGCAACCGGGAAGAGAAGGCCGCTCTCCCCATCCTCTATCAGTAATTCACCCTGGTAAACAACGGCCTCTGCTCCCTTGTTGGAGACCGCAAACTCAAAGGCCCCGTTGCGGGCATAGAAATCCGCACCGGGAGTGCGAACCTGTAAAATGCTGCTTTCTCCCGCAAAATCCCGGGCGTGGGCGGTAATAAAAATTTGTCCGGAAACCAAATTGAGCCGGACCTCCTTACCTGCCCTAACCCCTCTTTTTACGGAAGAAAAGCGCAAAACCGTACCGGGCTGAACAATTATCCGCGACCCATCTAACAACTCCAGGTTTACCCAGGAATCGCCGACGGTGATCACGGCAACGCCGGCGGTCACCTTTTCACCTGAATGCAACAGCCGGTTACCGGGTTGAATCTCTGCCCTGCCGGCAACCTGGGTGACCAGAACCGTCTCGTCCCTCAGGAGGGGCGGTTCCGGCTCAATGATATAAAAAACAATCTTTTCCAATATCTTTCCGGTTTCCGGATCGATAATCTTAATCTCCGCCGGGCCGGGCGTTGCCGGGGTGATATAAACAAACTGCCCGATCCCGTCTTTAATGCGCAGCCCGGAATTTAAGACCGCCGGATCTTTCAGTCCTCCCCTGGTCACTTCGATCGTCACTGTCTTCTCTCCGGTCAGCGTCCTTTTTTCCTCATCCACCAGCCGGAGGTTTACCGGCACTTCGGTCAAGGGCGGCATCTCCCTCGTTGCGGCGGCGACCGGACCCCCTATGCTAGCGGTAAGAAGTAATATCAGGAAAAGCCCACAGGTAAAAAGAGCGATTCTCTTCATTTATGTATAATCCTCCCTACTTTTTTACCTCAGCCGTATAACCGGCCTTTAGAGATAATAAACTGATTAATAATGTTTAATAATGATTAATAAGCTTCTTAAGGAAATTGACGAAATAAATCTTAACCATTTGATTGATTTCAAGTTAAATATTTGACATTAAAGCTTAATTTCCTTTTTTTT
>JAAYGG010000099.1 GCA_012727895.1 Bacillota bacterium | reverse complement strand
CGGTGGAAAGTAGCCCAGTGTGGGCTGCGGAAGTGATCGAACTGGGGACTTTGAGCCAGACCGGCGGGCCGGCCCCGGAACCGGAAAAACCGGAGACGCCCGCTCCCCTTACTGGCGGGGAGACGGGAGTTGCCGGAGAACCCTTGGCTTGGGAAGAACCGGCAGCGGAAGAAGTTGTAGAGACTACCGCCGGGTACCAAGAAAGGCCGGCAGGCGAAGAAGGGCAGGCAGTTGAAGAAAAGGTGGTGGCGGAAGAAAGACCGGCAACCGGAAAAGGGCCGGGCGGGCCGGAACCTTTTTTACCCGGTACGTCCGAGGTGGGGTTGGTAATAACATATAGAACCAAAGAGGGCGAAGATTTGCCGGCGATCGCCGATAAATACGGGATCCCGGTGGAGGCCCTATACCGTTCGAATAATCTCTCCCCGGATGCGCTTTTGCCGGCCGGCACCAATCTGGTTGTTCCCATTCCCGTTGACCATCTCTATCTCTTGCAGCAGGGAGAGACTTTATGGCGGCTGGCAAGAAGATACGGGGTCTCGCTGGAACTACTGATGGAGATAAACCAGATCAGTGACGTCACCCAGCTTATGATCGGGCAAATAATCATCTTGCCGAAACCCGTGGATCAGGTGGACGAGAAGAATTAAAAACAGGGAGGGGGCAGGACCATGGCCATTAAGAATTATATGGAAGATGTGGTCAAGGAGATCCTGCGGGATCTGGAGAAAACCAAGCGCATCCACTGCCAGTGCGAGCGCTGCCGGAACGATATCATCGCCTTGGCGCTCAGCAGCTTGAAGGGGAAATACCCCACAACCCCGGAGGGGGAGATCCTTGCCAAGGTGGAACAGTCGGACCGGCAGGTAAGGACCGATGCTTTACTCGCGGTAATGCAAGCGATTGATATTGTCAGGGAAAAACCAAGGCACTAGGGGTTAAAGGAATAACCGGGCTTTTTCCGTTACTTTTACCGGGAAAGGGGCGATTGTTAGTTGCGGTTTCTTACGGCCGGGGAGTCGCACGGGCGTGCGCTGGCGGTAGTGATTGAAGGCTTTCCCGCCCTGGTTCCCGTCGGCAAAGAAGAGATCGACCGGGAGCTTTCCCGCAGGCAGCAGGGGTACGGGCGGGGAGGGCGGATGAAGATTGAAAAAGACAGGGTGGAGATTATTTCCGGGCTGCGTCACGGTAAGACCATGGGCAGCCCGATCGCGTTTCTCATCCCCAACCGGGACTGGCAGAATTGGGCGGCGGTGATGGATCCGTTTCTTCCCGGAGAAGAAACCCGGGTTGAACTGAAAGAGGAGGAGAGGCTCGGCCGGATCCGGGCGGAAGTGACCGCACCCCGGCCCGGCCATGCCGACCTGGCGGGGGCGTTGAAATATGGCTTTACGGACCTGCGCAATGTGCTGGAGCGGGCCAGCGCCCGGGAGACCGCGGCCCGGGTCGGGGCAGGGGCTTTTGCCCGGATTTTGCTGGCGCAATTTGGGGTCGTCATCGGCAGCCATCTCCTGCAGATCGGTGCGGCCGCTTCCGGGGAAAACCAGATCCGGGCTTTAAGCGAGGAAGAACAGGAAAAGGTGGAGGAATCGCCCGTGCGCTGCCTGGACCCACAGGCGGCTGCGGCGATGATGGAAGAGATTGATAAGGCGCGCGCGGAAGGAGAATCCCTGGGCGGGATTTTTTTAGTTTACGCCAAAGGCCTCCCTCCCGGCTTGGGCTCCCATGTCCACTGGGACCGCCGGCTGGACGGCCGCTTGGCCCAGGCAGTCATGAGTATCCCCGGGGTGAAAGGGGTGGAATTTGGCCTTGGTTTTGCCGCCGCCGCTTTACCCGGGTCAAAGGTCCATGACCCCATCGCCTACGAAGCGGGAAGAGGCCTTTACCGCCCGGTCAACAACGCCGGCGGGATCGAGGGGGGCATGAGTAATGGGGAACCATTGCTGATCCGGGCGGTCATGAAACCCATTCCCACCCTGTACCAGGGATTGCCCTCGGTTGACTTGAAAACCTGGGAACCGGTGCGGGCGGCGGTGGAAAGGTCGGACCTCACGGCGGTTCCCGCAGCGGCAGTGGTGGCCGAGGCGATGGTCGCCTGGGTGCTGGCTGAGGCCTTTTTGGAGAAATTCGGCGGGGACTCCCTGCCGGAGATGAAAAGGGCCTGGGCCGCCTATTTGGAGGAGATCCCATGGCAGCCCCCAAAAAGCTGAAAAAGAACATAATTCTAGTCGGGCCAATGGGCAGCGGCAAATCGACGGTGGCGCGGATTATCGGGGAAAAACTCGGCTGGGACGTCTGTGACCTCGACCTTTTGATTACGGAGAAAACAGGAATGACAATCCCGGAGATCTTTGCCGAAAAAGGCGAGGCCTCCTTCCGGCGTTTGGAGAAGCAGCTGCTGGCTGCGGTTTTGCAGGGAGAAAGGCAGGTGGTGGCCACCGGCGGCGGCGCGGTCCTTGATGAGGAAAACCGCCGGGTGATGAAGGAGAACGGTACCGTGGTTTACCTCCGGACAGAGATAAAGGAACTCTGCAGGCGCCTGGGGAGAGGGGAAGGCCGGCCGTTGCTTGCCGGGGGCAAACCGGAGGAGATCCTTACCCGGTTGGCCCGGGAAAGGGAGGCCTTTTACCGGGAGGCGGATCTAACCGTGGATACCCAGGGGCTGACCCCGGAAGCCGTTGCCGGGCAGGTCATTAAGGCGATTTTTCAGAGATCGGCAGCCAAGTAAGGGAGGTAGGACGGTTTGGTTTTAGCGAAGAAGCTCCGGGTAGAACTGGGGGAGAGAAGTTATGATATTATGGCCGGTACGGGACTCCTGGAGGAAGCCGGGAGGCTGCTCCAGGAGAGGGGGTTGGCCGGAAAAGCGCTAGTGGTGACGAACACCACTGTGGCCGAGCTTTACCTGAACCAATTGGCGGCGGGTATAACAAAGGCCGGTTTTGAAACGGCAACCCTCGTCCTCCCCGACGGTGAAGAATACAAGACCCTTTCCTATGTGGAAAAGGTCTACGACGCCGCTGTCCAGGAGCGTCTCGAGAGGAATTCAGTCATGGTGGCCCTGGGCGGCGGGGTGATCGGCGACCTGACCGGATTCGCCGCTTCCTCCTATCTCCGGGGGGTCCATTTTGTACAGGTCCCCACCACCCTGTTGGCGCAGGTCGACAGTGCAGTCGGGGGGAAGGTTGGGGTCAACCACAGGGAAGGGAAAAACCTGATCGGCGCCTTTTACCAGCCGGCGCTGGTGATCACGGATTTGCTGACCTTAAAGACTTTGGCGGAGAGGGAGTACCGTGCCGGGCTGGCGGAGGTAATCAAGCATGCCCTGATTATGGATCCCGGCCTTTACCAACTCTTATCCAGCCACGTCGCGGAGGTGAAGAACCGGGAGCCGGCCGTTCTCGAAGAGGTGGTCCTCCAGGCCTGCGCAGTTAAACTCCGGGTCGTGGAGAAGGACGAACGGGAGCAGGGGCTGCGGGCGATTCTTAATTATGGCCACACCATCGGCCATGCCCTGGAGGCGGAGAGCGGCTACGGCGTTTTCCGGCACGGCGAGGCGGTGGCCATCGGGATGGCCGGGGCTTCCTTGCTCAGCGAGACCTTGGGCTTTTGCCCTGCCGGGCTCCACAAGGAGACGGTGGCGATATTGGAAAGGTACGGCCTGCCGGTGGCGATCCCCCGGGAGTATACGGCCGAAGCCCTTTACCGCCGGATGTTTTTGGATAAGAAAGTCCAGCGGAAGAAGGTGCGTTTTGTTTTACCGCGGAAAATCGGCGAAGTCTTTATCACTGAAGATCTGCCGGAAACGGTGGTCATCGATACGCTCCGGCGTTTGGGCGCCGGTTGAGGGGGAGTAAGATGAAGGTTCTGGTCTTGCACGGTCCCAACTTGAACCTCCTGGGCCGGAGGGAGCCGGAGGTTTACGGGAGGAAAACCTTGATCGAAATCAACCGGGAGCTTACGGAAGTGGCGGAGGAACTCGGGGTCGAGTTGCGGATTGTCCAGTCCAACCATGAAGGGGAACTGGTGGACGAGGTACAGAAGGCCGGTGAGGACTGCGCCGGCATTCTGATCAATCCGGCCGCTTACACCCATACAAGCGTGGCGTTGCGGGACGCCCTGGCCGCTGTGGGCCTGCCCGCAGTGGAGGTCCATTTGAGTAATATCCACGCCCGGGAGGAGTTTCGCCGGAAATCACTGACCGCGCCGGTGGTTTTGGGACAGATCAGCGGCTTTGGACCCGACGGTTATCTCTGGGGCCTGCGGGCGCTGGTGAAGAAGATCCGGGAAGCCGGGGCCAATGGCTGAGGAGGTGAGCGGGTGCAACTGCGCTTTTTAGGGACCTCCGCGGCGGAAGGCTGGCCGGCGGTCTTCTGTTCCTGCCGGGCCTGCCGGGAGGCGCGGTTGGCGGGGGGAAAAAATATCCGGACCCGGGCCTCCCTCTTGCTGGACGGGGAGATCCTGGTGGATTTCCCGCCCGATCTCTACCACCATTTTCTCACCTATGGCTTGGAATACCGGAAATTAAAATACCTGCTGGTCACCCACGGGCACCGGGACCATTTCAGCCCTGCCGAGCTGAAGTGGAGGAAACCACCGTTTATTGATACGGAAGGGTGCGAGACCCTGACCATCGCCGGGAACTGGTATGTTATGGACCGTCTCCGGGAGATGCTGGAGGAGCCCGGGGAGTATAAGATTATCACCAGGGAGTTGGAGGCTTACCACCGGGAGGAGCTGGGGCGGTTTACGGTTTGGCCGTTGCCGGCGAATCATGCCCCGGAGAAGGGGGCCTTTCTGTATTTATTGGCCGGTGGGGGCAAGAGGATCTTTATTGCCTATGATACCGGCTGGTTCCTTGAACCGGTCTGGGAGTGGCTGGCGGAGAACGCCGAGCCGCCGTTGGATTGTGTGGTCATGGAGTGTACGGCCGGGCCGGGTGAGGGAGGTGAGGAGCATATGGGCTTTACGGAGGTCTTGAAGACCAGGGACCGCCTGGCGAAAATCGGGCTCCTGCGCCCGGAGACCCTCTGCCTGACCACCCACTTTTCTCACACGGGCGGGCTGCTCCAGAGTCAATTGGAGGAGTTCTTTGCTCCTGAAGGGATTGCCGTGGCTTATGACGGGATGGAGGTAACGGTGTAGGCTCGTTCGTCGCTTGGTGTTGACGAGGGGTGGTGGTGGGTTCTGATGGCTCTTTGCCGGATTGCCGGCAGACGCGGCGTGATCAGCTGCGCATGGCGTCGTTGCTCGGTCCGGGCGGTGCTCGAAGCTGGCGGGGGCTCCAAGAAACCGGAACCAAGGAATCCGGCCGGGCTGCTAAGGCTCGGTGGGAAGGAAAACCGGGTACGTGGCTTACGGGACCTCCATGTCCCGGAAGCCACCACGCCGCCTCCTGCGGCTTGCCCCGTTTTTCCTTCCCCCCTCGCCAAGCACACCCAGGGCCGTCTTCCCAGGCCCCGGTTTCCCGGAGCCCCCGCCAGGCGGGAGAATTTTAGCGGGGACTGCGGGCTGGCCTGCCGGCAATCCGGCAAGGGCACACCCCCGGCGCGCTGGGGTTGGGCGCCGGGCCCGGGTCTGGTTGTTATGCTTAAGTACCGGGGGACAGGTGGTAAACCGTAAACAACCAATAGTGAGCACGGATACTGCTAAGCATGAGCGACGAGCGACCAGCTACGAGCACCGAGAGAATCGCTTCACCGGCGACATCACCGGGACCGTAATTCCCCTGTTTTTTCCCACACTTTTCCCCTGAATTTTCTCTCTTTTCCGGCCTTTCGTTTTTGAATATAAACAGAAAATAGAGGCTCCGTGATCCATTCCTTGTGTAAAGAAATGTCGCGTTTACCCCGAATATTATATTAAGCTACTTAATTAGAAGATTCAGCTAACTGGTGAAGAGAAATTGTAAAGAGAAATTGTATATAGAAACTTTTTGGGGGAGAAAGCATGAGTTTCAAGTTCAAACCAGGTTTTTTGTTGGGCGTGGCGACAGCCGCAACCCAGATCGAAGGCGGTGATCTTGGGCATAACTGGAATGACTGGTACCGTCGGGGACGGATCAAGGATGGCAGCGATCCGGCGCGGGCGAATGACCATTACAACCGTTGGCGGGAAGACGCAGATCTTATGGCTGGAATGGGCCTGCAAATCTACAGGTTTGGGGTGGAGTGGGCGCGGATCTGTCCCGCTCCGGACCGGGTGGATGAGGCGGCCATTGCCCATTACCGGGAGGAAATGAGTTACCTTAAGGAGAAGGGCATCAAGCTGCTGCTGACGATCCACCATTTTACCAACCCCATGTGGTTTGAGGAAAGAGGGGGTTTCTTAAAAAAAGAGAACCTCAAATATTTCTTGGACTTTACGGAGCTGGTGGTCCGCTCCTTTGGGGATCTGGTGGCCGAGTATATCACCATCAATGAGCCTAATGTCTACGCCACCAATTCTTATTACTTCGGGGTCTGGCCTCCCGGTGAAAAATCCTTTGCCAAGGCATTGAAGATCATGGCGAATTTAGCCTATTGCCATATCCGGGCCTATGAATTGATCCACAAGATCCGCCGGGAGATGGGGTATACGGATACAAAGGTAAGTTTCGCCCATCACCTGCGCGTCTTTGACCCGGAAAGACCGGGAAATTTACGCCACCGGCTCTATGCCAAACTTCTGGACCATTTTTTCCAAGGTTTGATTACCCGGGCCTTCTTTTTCGCGAAGTTTAGCTGGCCTCTTATTGCCCCCGCCCCGGTGGCGCCGGGGGAATACTGTGATTTCATAGGCCTCAATTATTATACCCGCACCACCGTTTCCCGGTTCGGTGACGGCGTGCGGGCGGAGGCGCCGAAAAATGATCTCGGTTGGGAGATTTATCCCGAAGGGTTAATCCGGTGTGCCACAAGACTTTACAGCCTTCTGAAGCGGCCAATCTATATCACGGAGAATGGAACCTGTGACAACCGGGATGCCTTCCGTTGCCGTTACATTTATGAGCATCTGAAGGTGATTTCCGAAGCGGATTTACCGGTTGAACGCTACTACCACTGGTGTTTCTGTGATAATTTCGAGTGGATCGAGGGGGAGAGCGCCCGTTTTGGCCTGGTCCACGTGGACTATGAGACGCAGCTGCGCACGGTGAAAAGGTCCGGTTTATTCTTTGCGGCGATGATCAAGGCGGGTGGAGTAACCCCGGAACTTTATGAGGACTACGTAAAAGAACAAACCTATAATTAAAGGGGGCTTGAGCTTTGATTTCCGTAAAGGATCGGGTTTTCCGGTTGGATACGGTGGCGACCACTTATCTCTTCCGGGTCACGAAATTCGGCCATTTGGAGCATGTCTATTACGGGCCGTTGCTGGCGCCCGGGGAAGATGCCCGGGTTCTGGCACAAAAGAATATCATCCCCCTGGGGAACAGCGTGGCCTATGACGAGTCCGATGGTTTGTACTGCCTGGACCAGATGTACCTGGAATGGTCCGATAACGGGCGGGGCGACTACCGCCAGAGCCCGACCGAACTGAAGATGCCCGACGGGACTTTTGTCAGTGATTTTGTCTACGCCTCCCACGAGGTGATCGACGGTTCGGTACCGATGCGCACCTTGCCGTCGGCTTACGGGGGCGACCAGACGCTGGTGGTCACTTTGCGGGATACAACCGCCAAGACCACCCTTTCTTTGTATTACACCGTTTTTGCGCAGGCCAATGTCATTACCCGCCGGGCGGTCTTGACTAATGAAGACCGGAAACCGCTGGTCATCCGCAGGCTAATGAGTATGATGGTGGACTTGCCCGATGAGAAATTTCACCTGTATACGCTGGATGGCGACTGGATCAAAGAAGGCCATCTGCATTGCCGCCCGGTGGAGTACGGGATCTTCACCAATGCCTCAAACACTGGCGCCAGCGGCAACCGGCATAATCCCGCTTTCATGCTGGCGGCAGCGGCGGCGACCGAGGAGAGCGGTAATGTCTACGGTTTTAACCTGGTTTACAGCGGGAACCATGCCAGTTATATTGAGAAGAACCGGCGCGACATCGTCCGGGTCGCCGTGGGGATCAACCCCCACTGTTTCGAGTGGGTTCTGGAACAGGGGGAAAGCTTTGAAACCCCCGAAGCGGTGCTGACCTTTAGTAATAAAGGTTTCAACGGGATGAGCCAGAACATGCATTATTTTGTTAATGAGCATATCGTCCGCGGCCACTGGAAAAAGCGGGAACGCCCCATCCTGATCAACAGTTGGGAAGCATTTTACTTTGATTATGACGAGGGCAAGCTCCTCCAGTTGGCAAAGAAAGCCAAGGAACTGGGGATCGAACTCTTCGTCCTGGATGATGGCTGGTTTGGCCAGCGTAACGACGACAAGGCCGGCCTGGGTGATTACACGGTCAACCGGAAAAAGTTCCCCCGCGGGTTGAAGGCCTTTGCCGATCAGGTGCGAAAACTCGGTCTTGATTTCGGGATCTGGGTCGAACCGGAGATGGTTAACCCCGACAGTGACCTCTTCCGGGAACACCCGGAATGGGCGGTGCAGCATCCGGAGAAGAAGACGGTTCTCGCCCGGAATCAGATGGTCCTTGACCTCTGTCAAAAAGAGGTCCGGGATTACATTGTTGAACAGGTCGGCCGGGTTTTGGATGAGGCGGAAGTCAGTTACGTCAAGTGGGATATGAACCGCCACATTGCAGAGGCCTGTTCGGGTGTGCTGAAGAACCAAGGGGAGTTTTACCACCGTTATATCATCGGCCTTTACGAGGTACTGACCAGGGTTTTCGGGCCCCGTCCCCAGATCCTGCTGGAGAGTTGCTCCAGCGGGGGTAACCGCTTTGACCTGGGGATGCTCTGCTTTAGCCCGCAGGTTTGGACCTCCGATAATACCGACCCGGTGGAACGCTTGAAGATTCAAGGCGGGCTTTCCTACTTCTACCCGCTCTCGACCATGGGGGCCCATGTCTCCCAGTCGCCCAGCTCGCAAACGCTGCGGATCACCCCGCTCTCGACCCGTTTTAACGTGGCCTGTTTTGGTTGTTTCGGGTATGAGCTTGATCTCCGGCACTTGACCCCCGAGGAGAAAAAAGAAGTTAAGGAGCAGGTTGCTTTCTATAAAAAGTACCGGCGGCTCTTCCAGTTCGGGACCTTTTCCCGGTTACCCGCGACGAAGGATAACAAGGTTTTCTGGCAATGTGTCAGTGCGGATGGGAACACGGCGGTGGCCGGCTTCTTCCAGACCCTGGTCTCGCCCGCCGAGACCGACGACCGGTTGCGGGTCACAGGGTTGAACGCCGGGGAATACGTGGTGCGAACCCGGCCCCAGCGCTTGCATGTGGGGCGCTTTGGCAGCCTGATCAATCATATCTCACCAGTGACGCTGGACCCTGAAGGTTATATTATGCGGCAGATCAACCGCTACTATAGCCTGGCCGATTGCGTTGAGGAATACCGGGCTTCAGCCGCTGCCTTGAGTGTTGGCATTCCCCTCAACAATCAATTTGCCGGGACCGGTTATAACGAAAACGTCCGGATGTTGGGTGATTTCGGTTCAAACCTCTATATTGTCGAAAGAGTAAACACAGAGGAGGGGCAGGATGAGTAGGCAAACCAAAGCCAACCGCTATTTCTTTGGTCTCGGGACCGTCGGCCGGGATATGCTCTATGCCCTGGTCAGTATGTATCTTGTCTTTTACCTTACGGAGATCCTTGATCTTTCCGATGCCACCATGTGGTGGCTGACCGGCGTCTTTACGGTACTGCGCATCTTTGATGCGGTGAACGATCCTTTTATGGGCTACGTTGTGGACAACACCAAGTCCCGGCATGGCAAGTTCAAACCCTGGATTGCCATTGGCGGCGTGATCGGGGGAATCCTGACCGTCTTGCTCTTTACCGATCTGGGCCTTACGGGGCCCGCTTTTGTTCTGGCCTTCGGCCTCTTCTATCTCTTCTGGGATTTGTTCTACGGTCTCAATGACATTGCTTACTGGTCAATGCTGCCCGCCCTCACCATTGACCAGAAGGAACGGGAGAAAACGGGCGCCTTTGCCCGGATCTCCGCCAATATCGGCTTGTACCTGGTGGTGGTAGGGATCATCCCCGTCACCAACGCCCTGGGCGGTGATAAAAACGCCTGGTTTATCTTTGCCCTGGCCGTAACCTTAATCACCTGGTTCTTCCTGCTCTTCACCCTCTTTGGGGTAAGAGAACGGCGCGATCTGTATAAAAAAGAAGAGTGGACCTCGGTGAAGGATTTGTTCGCCGTCATTTTCCGCAACGACCAGCTTTTGTATACCGCCATCGCGATGGGCCTCTTCATGATCGGCTACGCGACAACCACCAGCTTTGGTGTTTACTATTTCAAATATGCCTACAAGGACGAAAACATGTATGCGGTCTTTGCGGCGATCCTCGGCCTCTCCCAACTGGGGGCCTTGTCCGTCTTTAACCTTTTTTCCAAGCGCTTCACCAGAAGACAGCTGTATACCTTCGCCACCGCCCTGGTGGTCCTGGGCTATATTATCTTTTTCGCCGCACCGGAGCGGATGGCCTTTATCGGACCGGCCGGGGTCTTGATCTTCGTTGGCGAGGCCTTTATCCAACTGTTAATGCTGATGTTCCTGGCGGATACGGTGGAGTATGGCCAATGGAAACTGGGCCGCCGGAATGAGAGCATCACCTTCTCGGTACAGCCCTTCATCAATAAAATTGGGGCCGCGCTGGCCACCGGGATTGTCATGGCCACCACGGTGCTCTCCGGGATCAATGCGGCGGTCACCCCCGACGATGTCACCGCCGGCGGCCTGTTGCTGATGAAGTTCGCCATGCTTATCCTGCCGCTCATCTGTATTGTCGCCGGTTATCTGATTTACCTGTTTAAGTATAAGATTGACCGGGAGATGTTTGCGCGGATCATTTCCGACCTGGCGGCGCGGGGTGATTTTGAACTGAAAGGCGGAGGGTCATGAGGAGTTTGCTGACCATTGACAGCCGGCTCAGGGAGGTCTATGCGCACCCGATCGGCCGGGATCTCCTGAAAAAACTCCTGTTTCAACTGGGCCTCAGCGACCGGGTCATTACCAACCCCCTGGTTTCCCGGGTGAAACTGAAAACATTACCCTTCCTTACCCTGGGTTTATTGGACCGCGCTTTTCTCGGCAGTTTTCTGGAGATTTTAAACAGCGCGCCCGACCGGCCGCGCCCTGTGGAGGAGCGGCCGGTCCAGCCCGCCTGGTGGAAGGAGGCTGTTTTTTACCAGATCTACCCCAGGAGTTTTAAAGATAGCAATGGGGACGGGATCGGCGATCTTGGCGGGATCATTGAAAAACTGGATTACCTGAAAGACCTGGGCGTGGATGCGATCTGGCTCTCTCCCATTTATGATTCGCCCAATGACGACAACGGGTATGATATCCGCGACTACCATAAGATCATGGCCGAGTTCGGCAGGATGGAGGATTTTGACCTTTTGTTGGCGGAGGTTCATGCCCGGGGGATGAAATTGATTATGGATCTGGTGATCAACCACACCTCCGATGAGCATGAGTGGTTCCAAAAGGCCCTTGCCGAACCCCATTCCAAGTACGGCGAGTACTATATCTTCCGGGATGAACCAAACAACTGGACTTCAATCTTCGGGGGCAGCGCGTGGAAGTACTGCCCGGAACGGCAACAGTATGTATTACACCTCTTCTCAGAGAAACAGGTCGATCTGAATTGGGAAAACCCGGATTTACGCCGTGATCTTATTGCGATGATCCGCTGGTGGCTGGAGAAGGGGGTTGACGGCTTCCGGTTGGATGTGATCAACTTCATCTCCAAACGGGAAGGGATGCCTAACGGCAATGAAAAAATCGGGGAGATGATGGGGGTTTACGGGGCGGAGCATTATTTTTACGGGCCGCGGCTCCATGAATACCTGCGGCAACTCCGGAAAGAGGCCTTTGCGCCTTACGGTGCTTTTACGGTGGGCGAAACCCCCGGGATCGGCCTGGAAATGGCCAAGCTGCTGACCGCCGGTTACCGCGAAGAGCTTGATCTGGTTTTCTCCTTCGACCACCTGGAAACACCGGGTCGTGGGAGGTTTGATGACTACCGGTACGATCTCAATTACTACAAGAAGCATATTATCTACTGGTTGGAGAACTACGGAAAAGACTGCTGGATGACGCTTTATTTTGAGAACCATGACAACCCGCGGATGGTTTCGAAGGTGGACCCGGACCCGCGATTCCGGTTTGTTTTGGCCAAGCTTTTAGCCACGATCCTGCTGACCCTTCCCGGTACGCCCTTTATCTACCAGGGCCAGGAGTTGGGGATGGTCAACAAGGATTTCCGGTCCATCGCGGACCTGCGCGATGTGGAGAGTATCAACCTCTATAATATATGGCGGGAAGCCATGGGTGAGCAGGCGGCGTTCCGGCGGATCCTGGCGGGCAGCCGCGATCACTCCCGTACCCCCATGCAGTGGAAAAACACGGCGTATGGCGGTTTTTCGGAAGCGGAGCCCTGGATCGGGATGGATGAGGACTATAAAACCTGTAATGTGGAAGACCAGATGCGGGCGGAAGATTCGGTCTTAAATTTCTACCGGCAGTTGATCCGGTTGCGCAAGACCCATCCGACACTGGTCTATGGGGAGATTGAGTTTGTGCAGAAAAAGGCCGGCAATCTTCTGGCGTATTACCGCCGGGATGAGCAGGCCGTCTTTTATGTGGAGTGCAACCTGAGCCGGGAAAAACGGAAACGCCGCGGGAAGCCGCCGGAAGGCTTACGTTTGCTTTCAAATTACCCGGAATGCGCAAACGGGGAACTCCGTCCCTATGAGGCCACGGTCTGGCAACTGCAGTCTTAGTGATAAAGCAAAAGCCCTGCGGGATTAATCCGCAGGGCTTTTTCCCGTAAACCAGCGGGTTTTACTGTTTGCCCTGGCGTGAGCAGGCAATCACTTCCAAACGAGCCCGGCCATTATAATACGGGCCTCTCCATGGTCCGGCCTTGTCGCCCCCGCCGCCCGGAAGTATTACTCCCATTTACCGCCTCCATCAGATAACCGAATTCTCCTTTACAAAAGCAATCAGCTCATCAACATAAGCAAAAGCCAGGGCGGTCACTGTATCGGCCGCTCCGTAGTAGATGGCCAGCCGCCCGGTGGCCGCATCACACAGGGCCGCACAGGGGAAGACCACATTGGGAACATCACCGACGCACTCGTAATCCTTCTGGGGCGAGAGGAGGTAAGGCCCTGTTCTGTATCTTACCTTCCAGGGTTCGTCCAGATCCAGCAAGGCCGCTCCCATGCTGTAGACAAAACCATTACAAGAAGTCAAGACCCCGTGATAGATCAGGAGCCATCCTTCTCTGGTCTCAATTGGCACGGGACCCGCCCCGATCTTGGTCGCTTGCCACCCCCCAATAGGCCGCATCACCAGGCGGTGCCGGCCCCAGTGGATCAGATCCGGGCTCTCGCTGTAAAAAATGTCGCCAAAGGGGGTGTGACCATTGTCGCTGGGCCGGCTTAACATGGCGTATTTCCCGCCAATCTTCCGGGGAAAAAGCACCCCGTTGCGGTTAAAGGGTAAAAAGGCATTCTCCAGTTGGAAAAACTCCCGGAAATCGTAGGTATAAGCCAGGCCAATCGTGGGATAACCGGCATAACCATTGCACCAGGTAATATAATACCTGTCTTCCAGTTTGCAGATGCGGGGATCGTAACGGTAGTTGTAAGCGGCGATTTCCGGGTCCCCTCCTTTAAGAACAAGGGGGTCCGGGTCAATCCGCCAGTTTAAACCGTCATCACTTTCACCATAGTGTAATTGCAGCCGCCGGTGCTTGTCGTCGCAACGAAAAACACCGACAAACCTGTTGTTATAAGGGATCACTGCGCTGTTAAATATACTGTTGGAGGTAGGGATTGCATCCCTGGGAATCACCGGATTCTTCGAGTAACGCCAGACCGGATCCGGAGAACCCGGCGGCCGGTCTTCCCACGGGATATTTGGTAAATCAGTCCCAATAACAATCCTTTTTTCTGTCATGGTCTGTCACCCCTTGTTATGTACTAAACCGGTATACTTATCTTATTAAAACCAGCTTACGTTGTCAAGTTTTTAGCGGCAACT
>JAAYGG010000098.1 GCA_012727895.1 Bacillota bacterium | reverse complement strand
TTATATGAGACCATAATCAGGTCGGCATGTTTATCCATTACTCCACCTCCTGCTGGCGGGTTTTATGGGGAGCACCGGAAAAAAACCATTTTAACATAGTCTACGGGTTTATTTGGGGTTCAGTGACGTTACGGGGGCATTTTTCCGGCAAGCTTTTGCTAGGTCCAAGAGGCAGGTTGAGTAGTGCAGTGTCTGATATTGTAATTTTTTTACAAATCATACAATTGACAGATTTTTCAGCTTTTGTTATACTTGGCACAGACAAAAGGAAACTGGGAACGGCTGTGTGCAGTCAAAAAATATGATGAAATTTCTATCTGGAGGTGGTAGGTTTTTTAAAAATATATTCTGAAGGGGGAGTTAATGCTTTTAAAAGAAGAAGAAAGGTGTGAATTATTATGAAGAGGTTCTTCTGTCTCACTCTTGTTCTTGTGATGGCAACCTTTTTTTCCTGGCCGGTTCCAGCAAAGGAAGGAACAATTGTGGTGGGGATCGATGCCGATGCGTTAACCTTGGATCCCCACAATTTCCGGCACCGGGAGACGGAAGCGATACTTAGAAATGTCTATGACGGTTTTGTCACCAGGACATCGGATATGGTTGTCATTCCGGAATTGGCGGAAAGCGTAATCCAGGTGGACGATCTTATTTGGGCCATTACCATTAGGGAAGGGGTCAAGTTCCACGATGGAACGCCCTTTACCGTTAAGGATGCCGTTTATACCATTAACCGGATCGTCCAGGAAGGCGCCATGGGAGGTAAGACTTCTCCCCGGAAAGGCCTTTTTGGCACAGTAACCGGCGCCGAGGCTGTAGATGAGAGAACACTGCATGTACATCTTTCCGCCCCGATGCCGCATTTCTTGGCCATGTTACCCTTCCACATGGTGGTTCCCGCAAGCCTGGGCGAGGGAATGGTCGACAAGCCCGTTGGCACTGGTCCCTTCAAATTTGTGGAATGGGAAAAAGGCAGTCATGTTGTTTTGGAACGTTTTGATGATTACTATGGTGGGGCGCCGGATTGGCCGCCGGTTGGTCCCGCCCCTGCGAAACGCGTTATCTTTCGGGTGATTCCCGAACCCGCTTCCCGCCTGGCGGCGTTACGCGCCGGCGAGGTGGATATCATTACAATGGTTCCCTTTGATTATTATCCGGTATTGGAAGCCGACCCCAATGTCAGACCCGTTGCGGTCACTGGAACCCGGAGTTTCTTTATTGACCTCAATGTCAATAAACCCCCTTTTGACAATGTTTTGGTACGCCGGGCCCTAAACTATGCTATAGACAGAGACGCATTGATCGAGCAGATCCTGGACGGTATGGGTACCAAAATCCCGACGATCCTTTCTCCCGACGCTTTAGGTTACAATGATTTGGAGCCTTATCCCTATGACCCGGAGAAGGCCATTGCACTATTGGCTGAGGCCGGTTACGGCCCGGATAACCCGCTGAGGTTCACCCTGGATGTGCGTTCGGATTACCGGGTCGAAGCCCTGGCCATTGCCCATCTTTTGCGCAGGGTGGGAGTGGAGGTTAATGTGGAGGTTTGGCCTGATTACGGCACCCTGAGCGACATGTATATCCGGGAAGAGACAAGGCGCCAGGCCTGGTTTGATAGTTGGGGCAATGCCAGCCTGGACCCGGAGGGGATTATTCCAGCTAAATACTACACCAATACCTCCGGCGGTATCGAGGGGGACGGCCGGGGAAATTTCAGCGGTTATTCCAGTCCGGAAGTGGATAGACTTATCCGTCTCACCAAGAGCACGTTTGATCCGGAAGAACGTGTAGCGGCTTTCAAAAAGATCCAGGAGATTATTTATGAGGATGCGCCGCAAGTCTTCCTTTATATTCCCCAGGAGCTATACGGGGTCAGCAACAGGCTGGAGAATTGGTCCCCAAGCCCTGACAGCAGGATCAACCTGCACCGGGCCGTTAAGAAATAGATACCTCTAAAGAGTGGTGGGGGAGGGGGGAGTAACTCCCCCCTACTTTTTTTAGCCCAGGAGGTGTTGACAATAAACCTTACACAGTTCATAAACCGCCTCTTGCAAACCATACCCGTGGTGATCGGCGTTACGCTCATTGTGTTTTCCCTGATGCATCTCACCCCCGGTGATCCCGTAGAGATCATGATGGGTCAAGGGTCGGTGACTGAGGGCGAAATCCAACGGATCCGGGAGGAATTGGGCCTCCATTTACCCCTTCCCATCCAGTATTTCCGGTTTGTTACCGGGATTTTCAAGGGAGATCTCGGTTATTCCATCTATTACCGGCAACCGGCCGGGGAGGTTATCTTTGCGCGTCTCCCGGCCACTTTTGAACTGATGGTTGTTGCCATGATTATCTCTCTGGCCATCGCCCTCCCGCTCGGGCTTATCTCGGCCGTGCGCCAGTATTCCCTCGTGGATAAGATCGGGACAATCGGGGCGCTTTTGGGTGTTTCCATGCCCGGTTTCTGGCTAGGCCTCCTGCTGATTATGGCTTTTTCAGTGAACTGGATCTTTCCGGTAGCCGGGAGGATTGATTTTGGGATGGCCCCCCAGAGAATTACCGGCCTTTATCTTCTCGATAGTATTTTGACTTTTAACTGGCCGTCTTTTTGGAGCGCTTTGCGGCATATTTTACTGCCCGCCATTACCCTGGGGATGTCGATGACCGCTTTGACCATGAAAACAATCCGTTCCAGTATGTTGGAGGTAATCAGAGAGGATTATATCACCTTTGCCAGGGCCAAAGGGCTCTCCCGCTCACAGGTGGTGTTAAAGCACGCCCTCAAGAACGCCCTGATCCCCACGGTTACTGTGATCACCTTGAACATGGGCGTTCTCTTGGGGGGAAACATGATTGTGGAGACGGTCTTTGGCTGGCCCGGACTGGGCTCTCTGGTGGTTAACGCCATCTTTAACCGGGACTACCCCCTGGTTCAGGCTTCGGTACTCATCTATGCCATTACGTTTATCATCTGCAACCTGCTGGCGGATTTTTTATACACCGTTCTAAATCCGCGGGTCAAGTTCTAGCAGAAGGGGTGAGACTATGCGTACATCGGATCTACCCGCTGTCCGGCCAAAATACTTTGAAGATTCCGACCGTTTCCATGTAAGGCTGCGGGAATTTTGGCATGAATACAAAAAGAACCGCATGGCAGTAGCAGGCCTGGTTATTGTGATCTTCTTTGTTTTGATTGGGATCTTCTCTCCCTGGCTTATCCTCCATGACCCCAACGAGCAGGATATTTTTAACCGGTTTCAACCGCCGGTGTGGATGGAGGGCGGGTCCTGGGAGCACCCTTTGGGTACTGATGAATTGGGACGGGATCTATGGAGCCGCATAATCTACGGTTCCCGGGTATCCCTTGCCCTCGGGATCACTGTAGCCTTTTTCGCCACTACGCTGGGGATTATTATGGGTTTGGTCTCCGGCTACTATGGCGGGACTGTGGACAGCATTATCCAAAGGATCGTCGATATCTTGCTGGCCTTTCCCTACCTGGTCTTTGCCATTGCACTGATGGCCGTCTTGGGGCGGGGGGTCTTCAACCTCTTCCTGGTATTGCTTTATAAGGAATGGGTTACTCCCTGCCGGGTGGTAAGAGGCGAAGTGCTGGCGGCCAGGGAGAGCGAGTATGTGGAGGCGGCGCGGGCTGTGGGCGCCAGCGACTTTCATATCATGTTCAAAGAGATCCTGCCGAATGTTTTTTCTTCAGTAATTGTCGTTGCCACGCTCCGGGTGGCCTGGATCATCCTGATGGAGGCCTCCTTGAGCTTTATTGGGGTAGGCGTTCCCCTGGATATCCCTTCCTGGGGGATGATTATCGCGGACGGCCGGGGTTACATCACCCAGTACTGGTGGCTTTCCACCTTTCCCGGGCTCGCCATTCTCCTGACCGTGTTGGGAATTAACCTTATGGGTCAAGGCCTCCGGGACGCCCTCGATCCCCGGTTGAAGGAGTGATTTTATTGGCGGAATTGTTGAAGATCAAAGATTTACAGGTTCATTTTTTCACCGATTACGGGGTCGTTAAAGCTGTTGACGGGATTGATCTGACTTTGCAGGAAGGAGAAGCCTTGGGGATTCTGGGTGAATCCGGCTGCGGGAAGAGTATGACCGCCCTGGCGGTTATGGGTTTGGTCCCCTTTCCCGGGCGGATTACCGGGGGTGAGATTATCTTTGCCGGCAGGGATCTTTGCCGGCTCACGGAGAAAGAGATGCGGCGTATCAGGGGGAAGGAGATCGCCATGATCTTTCAGGATCCCCTGACAACCTTAAACCCCGTGCTTAAGGTGGGAGAGCAGATAACCGAGGCGATCCGCCTCCACCATGAGGAGGGGGACCTCTCTCCTGCCTCCGGCCGTCGGGGCTTCTTCCGTTTCTGGGAAGACCGGCGGCGAAGAGAGATGGCTGCCTGGAAAAAGGCGGTGGAGATGATGGAAAAAGTGGGGATCCCTTCCCCGGAGTTGAGGATGGAAGAGTACCCGCACCAGTTCAGCGGGGGAATGCGGCAGCGGGCGATGATTGCCATTGCCTTATCCTGTAATCCCCGGCTTTTAATCGCGGATGAGCTCACCACCGCCCTGGATGTGACGATCCAAGCCCAGATCCTTGATTTAATGCGCCGGATTAAGGAGGATTTCCGCACCAGTATCCTCTTTATCAGCCATGATCTGGGGGCCATCAGCGAGCTTTGCGATCGGGCCGCCGTGATGTATGCCGGGAAGATCGTGGAAACCGGCTCCGTCCAGGAGATCACCGGCGCGCCGTTTCACCCCTATACCCAAGGAATCCTGGCTTCCATCCCCCGTTTGGGGGAGAAGGAATACCGGATCAAACCGATCCCTGGAAATGTGCCGGATTTAGGGGACTTGCCGGCCGGTTGCAGCTTTTTCCCCCGTTGCCCCTATGGGCAGGCCAAATGTAAGACCGAACTTCCTCCGCTGGAGGAAGCGGGTGAGGGCCGCCAGGTCCGTTGCTTTTATTGGCGGCAGATCCGGGCGCAAAGAGAAGAGGAAGGAGGAATCGGCGGTGAGCTCTCCTTTGCTGGAGATTAAAGGGTTGAAAAAGTACTTCCTCCGCCAGCAGGCTTTCTGGCAGAAGTGGACAGGGAAAAAGGAATATATCTACGCCGTCGACGGGGTCTCTTTTTCCGTCAATAAAGGTGAAACCGTGGGCCTTGTCGGGGAAAGCGGTTGCGGGAAATCCACTTTGGGCCGGACTATTCTTAGGCTTTATGAACCCACGGCTGGGGAGATCTATTTTGACGGCGAAAAGATCAACGACCTCCGCGGTGATGAGCTTTTGCAACTCCGGCGGCGGATGCAGATTATTTTCCAAGACCCCTTCGCCTCGCTGAATCCCCGGCAGACGGTGGAAAAGATCATTGGTTTGCCCTTGAAGATCCAGGGGATGAAAGGCCGGGAGCTCTCCGAGCGGATTGACGAACTGTTGGAACAGGTAGGCTTGGCCAGGGTGCACAGGAAACGCTTTCCCCACCAGTTTAGCGGTGGTCAACGGCAAAGGGTTGGAATTGCCCGGGCCCTGGCGGTGAACCCCAGTTTTGTTGTGGCGGATGAGCCCGTCTCCGCCCTGGATGTTTCGATTCAGGCCCAAATCATCAATCTCCTGCAGGAACTTCAAGAAAAGATGGGGTTGACCTATCTCTTTATCGCCCATGACCTGAGCGTTGTCAGCTATGTGAGTGACCGGATTGTCGTCATGTACCTGGGACAGGTAATGGAGATGGGCCCGGCGGAAGAGATCTTCTCCTCTCCCCAACACCCATATACAAAAGCCCTGCTTTCCTCCATCCCCCGGATAGGGAAGAAAAATCCCTCTACCGGCAGGATAATTTTGGAGGGCAGCGTTCCTTCCCCCCTGAACCCGCCTGCCGGTTGCAAGTTCAATACCCGTTGCTTTATAAAGAACAAGCCGGCCGCCTGTTTTCACGAACCCCCTCCGCTTATTGAGGGAGCGCCGGGACATTATGCGGCCTGCCATCTATTGGGCTAAGGGCAACCAAGGGTGTACGCGATCGCGCTGAAGAGTAAAGGAATTTTTGCCGGTAAGGCGAAAATTATTAATGTATTAGTCATAAAGGAGTCATAAAGGCGATCGCGTGCACACTTTTGTTTTTTTAAGATAAGAAGCAGAGGGTAGGGGATGGATGGACAGGCATCTATGGGCGCTGCGCAGCCTGGCGCTGCTTTTTGCCGTTATTCTCTGTTTGCTGGTTCAGGCCTTGCCTACAGCCGGTGTTGTGTTGACCGTGACCGCCGGCTACGAAGGGTATGTGGTCCCCGGGCGCTGGGCCCCGCTGGCAATAGAGGTTAGCGGCGCCATGGACGGTTGGGTCCAAATTGCCAGGCTGCACCAGGGTTTGCCTGTAGTTACCGAAGAGTACCGTTGCCGGGTTGAAGATGAGACCCGGCGTTTGTTGATCCCGGTTTTTGCCGAGGAGACCGGGAGCAGGCTTGAGGTCCGGCTGGTTGAGGACGGAAAGGTCCTGGGCCGGGTGGAAGTGGACCTTCTGGAGAAGGTCTTCCCCGGGCACCTGATCCTCATGGTGAACCTGCCGGAATGGCATCAGCAAGCCCGGCGCGGGCAGGCGGTGGGGCCGGTGCTTTTTTCCACGTACGGGCAGGAACCGGTATTAATCATTCCAGTGGAGTTTTCCGCCCTCCCCGGGGCTGCCCTGGCTTACGACGGGGTGAGCGCGCTGGTGGTCAACGGGGATTTGGCGGCCCTCAACCCCCTGCAGGCCCGGGCCATACGGTCCTGGCTGGCCGGGGGCGGGAGGTTGCTTTTCTTTCCCACGCAGGGTTGCGGGGGAGCAGAGGCCGGCGGCGGGCAAGGGGAGTTTTGGGCCGGTCCGGCGGCTGCCGGCGTAACAGTAGATGCAGATGATGCCTTACACTGGGAAGGAGCAGAAGAAGGGTGGGAGATCCGCCGTTACGGGCGGGGACGGATCATCTGCGCCCGGGCGCAAGAAGCTAACAACGGGCAGCCGGTGGCAACCGCCGATTGGCAGCGGTTGCTGGCGCTGGAACCCTATCCCAGGACTTTCCGCCTGACCCCAGGGCTGGTTTTCCGGGAGGGGAGATTACCCTGGTTCCTCGAGGAAGAGAATGCGGGGATCACGACTTTACCCCTTATGGTCCTGTTTGTTCTTGGTTTTTTGGGCGGGCTGGCCGCTTTGGGGTTTCTTTGCAAGAAAAGAACGACCCTTGCCTTGCTGGCTTTTATTGGCATAACCACCCTCCTGGCTGTACCGGTTGGGAGGCGGCTCGCCGGGAACTGGCAGCGGGGGGCGATCGTCTATACCCGGGCGGTTCTGCTGCCGGAAGATGCCGGGGTCTTAATCGAGGCCGAAATCCGGTTTCCTGAATCCACCTGGAAAACACCGGTTTCGCCATGGGGGGTCACCGTGACCTTGGGGGAGACGGCACGGGGAGCGATTAACCGGGCCGGAACAGGGGAGACCTTTTGGCGCCACGAAAGCCCTCAGCAACCGTTATTAGTGGTAAAAGAAGGGGATGAAAGGCATCTCCGCCTGGCAGGGGTGCTGCCGCCCGGGACCGGGCCCGCCGGTGACACGCACGCGCGCGCGCGTGACGAAACCGGTCCAGGCCCCGTACTGCCCGTTTGGATAGAAAGAGATCCCTGGCTCGCCGGTTTGCGACGGCTTTTTCCCGCGGAGAGGTGGACCGTTGGTTATGGCGGTCTTTCCGGATTTACGCTTAAATTGGAAAACGGCCGGAGCCATCCGGTTCTTTGGGCGGAGCCCAACCCCGGACCGGGAGCCTTGCCATGACAACAAAGGCGCGCGCCGCCGCGCGTGCACACGTGAAGAAGCGGGGGAACTGCCATGATTGCAGTGATCTGGGCTGACCTTACCGCCTGGAGCAGGGAACGGGCGAAGCTTTCACTCCTGGTTGTTGCTGCGGCGTTGACGGTTGCCGCTATCGTTTACCGGCTCCAACCGGAACTCTGGGGCCGGGTGCTGGCCATCTGCCTGCTTTGGACCGGGTGGCAAGCGGGCGCGGAGAAATGGGTCAGGCTGAAATCGTGGGACTGGATCCGGCAGGAACGGCTGGGGATTGCCCGGATCGTCGTGGGGAAAATCACCGCCGCCTTGCTTCTGATCCTTTTTCATATATTACCCGCCCTGCCCCTGCTGGTGATGGTGGTTTACGTGTGGGGGATACCCTGGGCAAGATTATGGCAGTGGCTGGTCTTTATCCTGACCGCTTCTTGGTTCTTTGCAGCCTTGATCTTCCTGGCGGGCCACTTGGTCTGGCTGGGGGTGAAGGAGGCGCGGATCTTATTGGGCGGCGGCTGGCTGGTGATCAGTGCTGCCATCCCGTTTTTACACCAGCTTAACCCCTTGTTTTTCACGGAGAGACTCCTTTTGCCCGGACCGCCGGTAAAGATCCTCCCCGGAATCCTGGCCAACCTGGCACTAACCTTTCTTTTCGCCTTGCTTCTCTGGCGGTATAACCAAAAGCGGTTCAAAGCGGCCGGGAGGGGGACGGTAGAGAGATATGGCGATGGGGGAGTCTGAAGATGAACCAAAAACCCCGGGTTGATAAGGAAATCTATACATTATTACACCGGGTGCAGAAACGCCTGAACCTGATTATTACCGGTATTGAGGCGTTCACTTGCACCACCTGGCTGGCAGCAGCGGCCGGGTTATTAATCCTCTTTCGCCTTTGGCCGGGAGGAGCAGGGGAGAGAAGCGGGTTTGGTACGCTTTTCCTCCGGTTGCTCGTGCCGGTCCTTGGCCTCCTGGCCGGGTGGTGGCGGGGGCGGCGGAAACACCTGGATTTGGCGGCGACCGCCTTCTGGCTTGATCGCTCCCTCCAATTGCAAGAGATCTTCAGTGCGGCCCTCTTTTGCCTGGGACGGGGCTGTACCGGCCCGTTTGACCGGGAGATCCTGGCCCGCGCGGGAAGGGTTGCCCGCCGGGTCAAAAAGCTCTCCTGGCCGCTTAGGCCTTTATACCGGCGTGCCTTGCCGGCGGCAGCGGCTCTTCTTTTCATGGCCTTAATCCCGGCCGCCCTTGGCCCGGCCTTTTTCCGGCAGGCCCCGCCCGATTCCCGGCTTGCCCTGCCGGCCATGGAGGAAGAGGGAGGCTTCTTGGTCCGGGCGGAAGAGGTGGAGACGGTTTTACCGGAAGAGTTGGCGGCTTTCCTTTTTGCCCATGATCAGGAGTTGGCGGAACGGGCTGCAGAGGCCTTACGTGCAGGGGATATGGAGGCCTTGACCGGCCTGCTCAGGGAAGCCGGGGAACAAATGGGGCAATCTCCCACCTGGAGTATGGCTGCAAAGGAACTCGAGGAGTTGCTGGCCGGGGGCGGCGATTTATGGCCGGAGGGAGAGTACGCCGGTAGAGAGCAGTGGACCCCGCCGGGCTCCCGGAGCGGCAGCGCGCCGGTTTGGGGCGGAAGGCCGGGGGAAGATCCGGGTATCCCTCAGGAAACGGGCCGGATCGGAAGGGCGGGAGAGAACCAAACCGGTGAAGGGCGGGTACAGGCCGGAGAAGGAAGGGCCGGCGGGGAAGGAGAAGAGGGTGGCGAGACCCTGCCGGCGGCCTTTGCCGGGCGGGCCGGGGAAGAAGGGATATCCCGGGAGATTAGAGGCGAAGGCGGCTTGACCGGGGGCGAAGGGGAAAGAGAGGCGCGGGGAGAAAAGGCGGAGGTCTTTTCCGGGGACTCCGGGTATGAGGAGGCGGTTATCACCCGTTCCGCCGAGACACCGGTCTTCGCTTATGTCTTGCCGGACCGGGACCCCCAGACCCCTTTTGCCGCGGCCTTGCCCCCGGCGGCCCGGGCGGCTGAGGAGGCGCTGGCCAGAGCAGGCGTGCCCCTCGAGTATGAGGAATATGTAAAACTTTATTTCCAGGAGTTGGCCAGGGAATTTGAATAGCCGGTCCACAGGGAATGCGAATGACCAGAGTACCGGGAAGAGATAACCAGGGCAAATGCAGGCCGGTTTTACCGGAGGAAGGGTGAGATGGCAATGGCAAAAGCAAAGGTTGCTGTGGATGAATACCGGGAGAGGCTGGAACGGGTCAGGGAGGAGATCCACCGGGTCATCATCGGCCAGGAGGAGGTGGTGGACCTGGTGCTCCTGGCCCTGCTCTGTGAAGGCCATGTTTTACTGGAAGGGGTGCCGGGGATCGGCAAAACCATGCTCGTGCGGGCCCTGGCCGGGTCTTTGTCGCTCTCTTTTGCCAGGATCCAGTTTACGCCGGATCTAATGCCCGCGGATATCCTCGGGACCAGTATTGTGATGCAAAACAGCAAGGGCGGGTTTGACCTGCAGTTTGAGAAAGGTCCGGTCTTTGCCCACCTGGTGCTGGCGGACGAGATTAACCGGGCCTCGCCGAAAACCCAGGCCGCCCTCTTAGAAGCGATGCAGGAGCGGACGGTGACAATCCGTGGGGAAAACCACCCGTTGCCCAGTCCTTTCCAGGTCTTGGCCACCCAAAACCCCCTGGAGATGGAAGGTACTTACCCCCTGCCCGAAGCCCAGGTGGACCGGTTCTTCTTTAAGATTTTGGTGGCTCACCCCTCCGAAGCGGAACTGGTGGAGATTATCCAGAGCACTTCCGGGCCGGAGGCGCCTTCCTGCAGTCCGGTCCTGAGCCGGGAGGAACTGCTTGCCCTGCAAAAGGCCGTCCGGGAAGTGGTGGTCCCGCCCAATGTGGCCGGGTATGCCGCCCGCCTGGTCCTGGCGACCCAGCCCGG
>JAAYGG010000097.1 GCA_012727895.1 Bacillota bacterium | reverse complement strand
CCAGTTGCACCAGGAGCTTCCGCATGCCGCTGCTTTCCAACTGGAAGATGCCCAGGGTCTGCCCGGAGCGGAGTAACTCCAGGGTCTTGGCGTCCTGGTAGGGGATCTCCTGGAGGCTGATCTCCTTCCCGGTCCGTCTTTTCACCAATTCGATGGTATCCCGGAGCACGGTCAGGGTGCGCAAGCCCAAAAAGTCCATTTTCAAAAGGCCGATGGCTTCCAGGTCTTCCATGGGAAACTGGGTTGTGATCTCCCCTTCCGCCGCTCTGGCCAGGGGGACGTATTCGGTTAACGGCTGGGCGGAGATGACAACCCCGGCCGCGTGGATCGAGGCGTGGCGCGGGAAGCCCTCCACCGCCTGGGCGATCTTCAGCAGGCTGGCGACTTTCGGGTCTTCCCCCGCCAGGCGCTGCAGGTCCGGGGAGAGTTTGACCGCCTCCTCCAGGGTGATCCCGGGCCCGGCCGGGATTAATTTGGCGATCCGGTCCACCTCGCCGTAGGGGAAGCCCAGCGCCCGCCCGACGTCGCGGACCGCCGCCCGGGCGGCCATGGTCCCGAAGGTGATAATCTGGGCCACGTGGTCGGCGCCGTATTTCTCCTTTACGTATTCAATGACCTCCCCCCGCCGTTCATAACAGAAATCAATATCAAAATCGGGCATGGAGACCCGTTCCGGGTTTAAGAAGCGTTCAAAGAGCAACTGGTATTTCAGGGGATCAAGGTCGGTGATGCCGAGTAAATACCCGACCAGGCTGCCGGCGGCCGACCCGCGCCCGGGGCCCACCATAATCCCGCGTTTCTTGGCCTGGTTGACAAAATCCCAGACAATCAGGAAGTAAGTGATAAAGCCCATCTTTTCAATGACCGAGAGTTCATAAGCCAACCGCTCCTCGATCTCCGGGGTGACCTCCGGGTAAC
Source organism: Bacillota bacterium (assembly GCA_012727895.1). GTDB lineage: Bacteria > Bacillota > UBA4882 > UBA10575 > UBA10575 > JAAYGG01. The sequence continues at coordinate 3,130 of JAAYGG010000097.1, read as the reverse complement.
GCCGGGCCAGTCCTTCCCGGCAAAGGTGTTCAAGGTAGGAGGCGGCGTCAAAGCCCTCGGGAACCGGGAAAGCCGGCAGGTGGTATTTCCCCAGTTCCAGTTGGACGTCGCAACGTTCGGCAATCCGGCAGGTATTGGTTAGAGCCTCCGGGACCTCCGCAAAGACCAGCGCCATCTCCTGGGGGGTCCGGTAATAAAAGAGGTCGGTCGGGAAGCGCATCCGGTCCTGGTCGTTGATGGTCTTCCCCGTTTGGATGCAGAGCAGGACATCGTGGATCCTCGCGTCTTCCCTCCGCAAATAGTGGAGGTCGTTGGTGGCGACCACCCCCACCCCCAGTTCCTTGGCGAGGCGCACCAGTTCGCGGTTGAGTTTCTTCTGTCCCTCCAACCCTTGGTCCTGCAGTTCCAGGAAGAACCGGTCCGGGCCAAAGACCTCCCGGTACCAGGCGGCGGCCTCCCGCGCCGCCCCGGGGTTTTCCGCCAAGAAGTGCCCGGGGACTTCCCCGCTCAAACAGGCCGAGAGGGCGATCAGCCCCTTGGAATAAGCGGCCAGTACCTCCCGGTCCACCCGCGGGCGGTAATAAAACCCTTCCACATGGCTGATGGAGGAGAGTTTCAAGAGGTTTTTGTAACCCTCTTCATTCTCCGCCAGCAGCACCAGGTGGTACGGGCTTTCGTCAACCTTGGGCGTGCGGTCATGCCGCGTCCTCCTGGCCACATAAACCTCGCAGCCCAGGATGGGCTTGATCCCCGCCGCCTTGGCGGCCTGGTAGAATTTTAAGGTCCCGTACATCGCCCCGTGGTCGGTCAAGGCCAAGGCCGGCTGGCCGTTGGCTGCAGCCGCCTTCACCAGTTCGTCAATGGAGGCGGCCCCGTCCAAGAGGGAATACTGGGAGTGGACATGAAGATGGACAAAATCCCGGCTCTTTCCCGCCATTATTCCATACCTCCGTTGGCTTGCGTTGCGGACCCGCCGGATCTTTCTACCCATGACATGATTTAAATTAATTATATCATAATTCCCGGCATGGCAACGGCGCCCGCCGGTAAAACTTTATTGACAAAGCTGTCCCCGGTTTTTATAATAGATATTGATTTGTTGCCGCCGTGAAAACGAAAACTGGGCAACACCTTGAAAACGTGGGAACAAATCATAAAAACAGCGATGAGCGGGAAGAGTACACTTGTGCAGGAATGCATTCTGGAGGCCAGAGAGCCGGTGGTTGGTGAAAACCGGTCCTCCGGGCAAGTGGAATGGGCCCGCGAGCTTCTTCGTCCGCGTAGGCGGGCGCGCCCGCAGAGGCAGGTTTGCCCCTAAAAGCCGCCCGTGGCCGTCCATGGTCACCCGTGGCGTCCGTAAAGGGGTGCGCCCAGAGGCGGGCGGGACGGTTCTCCGCCGTTATCCGGAGCCAAGGGGATCACGGGTGCGTGGATACCCCCATCCCAGGATGGGCGCGCCCGGATCAAATTGGGTGGCACCGCGAGCTTTAAACCTCGTCCCAAATACGGACGGGGTTTTGTTTTACCCGGGAACGGCCTGTTAATAAAACCGGCGTAACCCATTAATAAGCGACGCAACCCATTAATAAAACCGGCACGAACTATCAATAAGGAGGAAGAAAGATGCAAAAACGTGTTTTTTCCGGCGTCCAGCCCAGCGGCGCGCTGACGCTCGGCAATTACCTCGGCGCCATCAAAAACTTCGTCAACCTGCAACATGAAACCGACTGTTTCTTTTGTGTGGTTGATCTGCACGCGCTGACCGTCCCCCAGGACCCGGTGACGCTGCGGGAGAATATAAAAAACACCGCCCGCCTCTTCGTGGCCTGCGGCCTTGACCCCAAGGTCTCCACGATCTTTGTCCAGTCGCATGTCTCCGCCCACGCCGAAATGAGCTGGCTCCTGGAATGCCAGACCTATTTCGGCGAGTTGCGGCGGATGACCCAGTTCAAGGATAAATCAGCCAGGCAGGAAAATGTCTCCGCCGGGCTTTTTACCTACCCGGTGTTGATGGCTGCGGATATCCTGCTTTACGATGCGGATCTCGTCCCGGTGGGCGAAGACCAGAAACAACACCTGGAACTAACGCGGGATATCGCCATCCGGATCAACAACCGCTTTGGCGAGGAGGTCTTTACCGTCCCCGAGCCGTACACCCCGCCGCGGTCGGCCGGCGGCCGGATCATGAGCCTCCTCGACCCGGCGAAAAAAATGTCAAAATCCGATGAAAACCCCAAGAGTTATATCGCCCTCCTCGACCCGCCGGAGGTGATCATCAAGAAGTTCAAGAGCGCCGTCACCGACTCGGAGAGCGAGATCCGTTACGACGAGGAGAAAAAGCCGGGGGTCTCCAACCTGATGGTGATCTACTCCCTCTGTTCCGGCGAATCCCTGGAGGCCATCGCCGACCGTTACGCCGGGACCGGTTACGGCAAGTTCAAGCAGGACCTGGGAGAACTGGTCGCCGAGACCCTCCGGCCGATCCAGGAGAAGGTGAAAGAGCTCAGCGCCCCCGGGGTCATCGAAGAGATCCTCGAGGCCGGGTCGGAGAAAGCCGCTGCCGTTGCCGAAGCGAAGCTCCGCTTCTTCCAGGAAAAATTGGGGATCAGGTGAGGTATGATGAACGGGCCCGTACCCGGTAAGTGGGAACGGGCCGGTTAGTGGGAAAATCCTCGGTCAACAGGCCCGTCTCCCATTAAGGGGGACGGGCCTGGTTAATTAAGCGATGCATTCAACGGGCCCATGCATGTTTAGGAGTGGCGCGTACACACTCGTGGTCCGGTCAGCGGGCTCGTGTTTGCGCCCCCGCGGTTTCCGGCGGGACCATGGCCGGGAAAAAGCCGTAGAGCACAACGTGGGAGAGAAGCCCTTGGAAAAAAGTGTGGACCGCGGTCCAGCCCGCCCTTACCGTCTGGTACCCGGTCCAGATCAGGACCTGTGATAAAACCGCGGCGGCCACGGCAAAGATGGTAATGAGGAGAAACCGGTTCAGGCGAGTTTCGCGCGTACGCACACGCAGGAGAAAATGACCGAAAAAGATGGTAATCACCCACCAGAGTACCAAGAGCGCCACGGGAACCCCGCCGACAGCCAGGAAAAGGTGGTGAAACTCCCAGAGCTTAAGGAGGTG
>JAAYGG010000096.1 GCA_012727895.1 Bacillota bacterium | reverse complement strand
TGGTGATCACCTCGTCGCCCGGGCCGATGCCGGCCGCCCGCAGGGCGATCAAGAGCGCGTCGGTACCTGAATTCATCCCGATGGCGTGTTTTACCCCCATGTAGGCGGCGACTTCTTCTTCAAAGGCCTGCACATTGGGGCCGAGAACAAACCGGCCGGAACGGAGCACCTCCTGTACGGCGCGGTTCAGGTCTTCCCATAATGATTCTACTTCCGGTCGCAAGTCCAAAATCGGAATCTTCATCTTCCGTATATAACCTCCTTGTTACTGTAAGATAAACCGTACAGGCGCGTATGCCGGTTAAATGCCACCGCCCGCCTGGTTTCCATCTTTCCGGGACGGGTTATGTATAACTTACTGTCCTGCTTTTTCCTTCGCCAAAAGACGCCCGGCTTCTTCCAATACCTTGATTACCTCCAGCCCGTTCCGCCCGTCGGTAATGGGAGTTTTCCGGGTGGCCAGGCATTCCAGGAAGTGTTCAAGTTCGCGGGTGAGGGGTTTTCCCTCGCCGGTAAAAAGAACCTCTATGCCCTCGTCCCGGTTGGTAAGGTCCGGGTTGATCCCTTTTTTATGCAAAGTGACGGTCTGTTCCAGTTCGTTGTAGACGAGGAAACCACGGCTCCCGGCAATCACCATCCGCCGTTGTGTCTCCGGCCATAACCAGGAGGCGTGGAGGTGGGCCCGGGGCCCGCCGGGGAAATATAGTTCCAGGTGGATTTCATCTTCCACCCCGGCCTGGAGGACCCGCGCGCCGGTGATGGAAATCCCGGTGGGTATCCGGCCGGTCAGGTAAAGCAATGAGGCCACATCGTGGACTCCCAGGCTCCAGAGGACATTCTCCACTGCGCAGGCCCGCCCCAGCGCCAGCCGTTCCTGGTGAATCAGGCGGATCTCACCGAGGTTCCCGGCGGCGAGGTACTCCTTAATCCAGGTTATGGCGGGCTGGTACAATAGAAGGTGCCCAACCATGAGGATCCGCCCTTTCTCTTCAGCCAGGCGGACCAGTTCCTCCGCTTCCGCCACGGAGAGGGTCATTGGTTTTTCCACGAAAACATCTTTCCCTGCCAGTAAGGCCGCGCGGGCGATCTCATAGTGAAGCGGGCCCGGGGTGGCGATGGCCACTGCCGGGATCTCCGTAGCCAGCAGGGGAAGATAGTCATCGTAAAGAGGAACCCCCGGGTAGTCGCCGGCCAACCGCTGGCGGATCTCCGGGGTACTTTCGGCCAATCCTCCCAGGGCGTTCAATTCTTTTAAGGTACGTGCAATATTCTTTCCCCAGTGTCCTACCCCGATAACCGCAACTTTCATCCTTCTTCTTACCCCTTCTTCTCGAACTATGGCTCTCCTCAAGTTAAAATATACCCCAAAGGGAGGAAAATCAAGAGTGCATCCGGCTGCTGGCCGTCTCTTTTTCCCACTCTTTGGCCTGCTCTTCATCGTGGATTATTTGCCACAGCTTTTCTGTCATCTCTACCCAGTCTCCCTTTGCCAGCAATTCCTCCAATTCCAGCAGATCCTTCTGGAATTGTACCCAGTTCGTCATAATGCGGGGTTTGCTGACGTAGATCCTTTCATGCTTGGTGGTGGTGATTCCCTCTTCCGCAGTGAGCAACTCTTCATAGATCTTTTCTCCCGGCCGTACCCCGCAGTACTGGATCTTGATATCCTCATCCGGCTCGAAGCCGGAAAGGCGGATCAGATCACGGGCCAGGTCGACAATGCGGATGGGTTCGCCCATATCCAGGAGGAAGATCTCGCCGGTCTCCTCCATCGCCCCCGCTTGAATAACCAGGGAAACCGCTTCCGGGATGGTCATGAAATAACGGGTCATCTCCGGGTGGGTGATTGTTACCGGGCCGCCGGCGGCGATCTGTTTTTGGAAGAGCGGGACCACGCTACCCCTGCTCCCCAGGACATTGCCGAACCGGACCGCGCAGTACTTGGTCTTGCTGTGGGCCGCCATATATTGGACGATCTTCTCCGCCACCCGCTTGGTTGCTCCCATGACGCTGGTGGGGTGGACCGCTTTGTCCGTGGAGATCAGGACAAATCTTTTTGCCCGGTATTTGTCGGCCAGTTCCGCCATGTTTTTGGTGCCAAAGATATTGTTCTTGATCGCCTCATCAGGCGCATCTTCCATTAAGGGGACGTGTTTATGGGCGGCCGCATGGAAGACAACCGTCGGCCGGTAGTCGCGGAAGATCCGCTCCATTTTCATCCGGTCCCGGACATCGGCGATTATCGCTTTCTTCCGCACAGCCGGAAAACTGGAACTCAATTCCTGGTCAATTTCGTAGATGGAGTTCTCGCCCCGTCCCAGCAGAAGCAGGATCCCCGGGGAAAACCGGCTTATCTGCCGGCATAACTCCGACCCGATGGAACCGCCGGCGCCGGTAACCAGGATCCTTTCCCCCTGAAGATAACCGGCGATCTCGGCCAGGTTGACCCGGACTGGTTTTCGCCCCAACAGGTCTTCGATCCGGACCTCCCGCGCCTGGTTGAAAGAGACCTCCCCGTTGGCCATGGCCAAAATCCCCGGCAGGATCCGCACGGGCAACCCGGTCTTCCTCGCCTGGTTGACAACCTCCCGCAGCCGGCTTCTGGGGGCGGAAGGTATGGCCACCAGGATCTCGTCGATATCATATTTCCGGCTCACCTGGGCCACTTGGTCCAATTTCCCGACTACCGGCACCCCGTGTAAGCGCCGGGATATCTTACTGGGGTCATCATCGACCACAGCCACCGGCCGGTGGGTGGAGGTATGCTCCCGCAGCATCTCCCGGATGAGCAGGGCGCCGGTATACCCGGCTCCCACCACCAGGATCCGTTTTACCGGTTTGTGCCGGGAGTCCCATCCGTTCAAGAGTTCCCGGCGCATGCGGATGGCCAGCCGCGCCCCGCCGGTCAGGATTAAGACCACTCCGAAATCGATAACAAAGACACTCCGGGAAATGCCAAAATCTAAGATATCATTGACCAGGTATTGGAGGATTGAGGAGACCAGGACGGCTTTGAAGATCTGGAGGAGCTCAGGGAGGCTCGAATAACTCCAGAGGCTCTGGTAGAGGCCAAATACAACAAAGCAGACAATGCGGATGGTGACCATCGCCAACGCCAAATAGCCCCAAGCCTGCATAAAAGAAAGAGGGATTCTCCCCTCATAACGCAGGTAAAAAGAAAACCATAGGGCTATATTGAGGAGCGCGATATCAATTAAAAGCAGGAGCAGATGCTTAGAGGTGGGCTTCATTTCATGCTTCCCCTTTTAGAAAACATTGGATATTATTGGTAAAAAGCAGAAACTCCCCATCTGTAAATCCCCGTGGCCACTCCCTTGCGCTGAGGCCAAACATGTCAATTCCTTGTTCGCCATTACCTTTCACTTCAGCGGATGCTTTCTTTTTAGAGCAGTTTTTATCTTTCTGGGGAAAATACACTGTTGAGAGTTTATTCTATATAGACTTCCTTTTTCCTGCTGAATTTTCCAAACCCGTCTTGCTTTTTCTTGGATGCAATCGATCCTTAATAATTACTTAAAGCCCGCCTGCGGCAAAAAGATCTGCAGGCGCTGGGGGTTGGCAACCCAGTAGCCTTGGGCATAATCCACGCCAATCTCCTTCAGCCGGTTAAAGATGGCTTCATTCTCCACAAACTCGGCGATGGTCTTCATCCCCAGGAAGTGGCCGAGCCGGTTGATGGTTTCCACGATAAACTCATCCAAGGGACTCTCCAGCATGTTGCGGACAAATCCCCCGTCAATCTTCAGGTAATCAACGGGAAGGTGTTTCAGGTAATTAAAGGAGGAGATCCCCTTGCCAAAGTCATCAATGGCAAAACGGCAACCCAGGCATTTGGTTTCCTGGATAAACCGGACCGCCTGGTGGAAACTGGCCACGGCAATTCGTTCCGTGATCTCAAAGCAAACCACTTCCGGCGGGATGGCATACTGCTGCAACTGTTCCTTGACAAACGGCAGGAAAGTATCGTCGTTCAGGGAAGCGCCGGAGAGGTTGATATTATAGAAGGAAAGGGGCTCACCCACCCTTCTGTTGTTCTGCGCATAGCGGGAGCAAAAGTTCTTGATCACCCAGCGGTCGATCAGTGGCATCAGGTTGTGTTTCTCTGCCGCTGAGAAAAATACCTCGGGGGAGACCAGTCCTCCTTTACCGTCCCTCAGGCGCAGGAGGATCTCGTGACGAACTTCCCTCTCTCTACCCCGGATCGGGATGATCGGCTGGTAATGAAGTTCAAAAAGGTTCTCTTCCAGAGCCTTGCTAACCTGCTCCAACCAGAACATCTCCCCGTGGTACTTGGAGAGTTCCGGGTCGTTTTTATCATAGAGGTAATAGGTGTTGCCGCCTTTTTTCTTCGCCAGCGAACAAGCCTGATCCGCAGCGCTCAATAAATAATCGCTGTTGTCAACGGCGGCGCTAATTTCTGCGATCCCAATGCTCACACCGATATTGAAAAACTTCCCTTGCCAGGTAAAGAAGAATTCCTGAACCGTCCGGCAAATCTCTTCCGCCATCTCAAATGCGGTTGCCAGCGATATATTTTCCAACAGGATCCCGAATTCATCCCCGCCCAGGCGCGCCACGATATCCTGCTGGCGCACGGTGGCTTTGATGATCAGCGCCAGTTGCCGCAATAACCGGTCCCCTGCGAAATGGCCGCAGGAGTCATTGATAATCTTGAACCGGTCAAGATCCAAAAAGAATAAAATACTCTCTCTCCCCTGGTCTTTGGCGTTCTTTATCGCCTGGTCCAGGTATTCCTTGAATTTCAACCTGTTGATTAGCCCGGTCAGCGGGTCATGGGTGGCCTGGTATGTTACTTGCTTCAACATCTCCTTGTTCTCGGTGAAGTCATGGATGACCACCACAACCCCGGTAACCTCTTTCCCCGGGCCGTGGAGCGGCGCTGCGGTAAGCTCCACCGCATAGGCCCGCCCGGTACGGTTGAGCAAGAGGATGTTTTCCCGGAGATTGAGAACCTTGTTTTCCTGGAGGACTTTCTCCACCAGATTGACCAGGGGGGAACGGGTGAATTCATCCACCAGTTGGATTACTTCGGAAAAGAGCTGCCCTTGCGCTTCTTTCCCGGGCCATCCGGTGATTTTCTCTCCCGCCGGGTTCAGGTAGGTGATTATTCCCCGGTTGTCCGTGGTTGCCACCAGGTCGCCGATGGATTCCAATGTTACCAAGGCCCGGTTTCTTTCCTGGAGGAGTTCTTCTTCGATCTTTTTCCGTTCAGTAATATCCCGTGATGAGCAGATGATATACTCTTTTTCCGTGGTTTTATCCTTCATCATCGAGCAACTCAGAAGGACCGGGACCTCTTCCCCGTTATTCTTTCTGTAGTGGGTCTCGTAGTTAACCAACCCGCCGGGGGGACTCTCCCAGCGCTCGCCGGTAAAAAAGATTTTCCTTGCCTCCGGAAAAACAAAATCCAGCGGTTTGCCGATAAGCTCTTGCTTCTTATACCCCAATAATTTGCAAAGAGCCTTGTTAACCCGGTTGATCTTTCCTCCCGGCTCGATCACCATCAGGCCGTCAACCATCGCCCGGAGGATGTTATTGACATATGTTGCGGAAAATGTGGTCTTCTCCAGGTTCGCCACCATTTCGTTGAAGGAGGCGGCCAGTTCGCCAAATTCGTCTTTGCTTTTCAACTCTATTCTATGGCGTAGATTGCCCCGGCCGATGATCTTTGTATCCCGGACTAGATCCCGCAGGGGGGCGGTGACCCGGACGGAGAGGAAATAGAGGGTGGCGCCGATTATAACGACGACCATGACAAATTGGAGGATGTTCGTGAAAATAATCCGGCGGGTGGCCCGCTCCAACTGCTCAAGGGAGAAAACAAGCTGGAAATGGTAATCATCACCGTTAATCGGGAGAATCCGGTCATAGACCCCGTAGCCCATATTTCTACTGATGACCACCTTTTCCCCGCAGGTATTCCGTTCCGGATAGGGGCGATCCAAGCCGGCGAGTCTCTCCATCACCGACGGATCGCCCCCCTGTATGGAGTTGTTTCCCGGGCCGCGCAACTGCCAAAAAAGATAACTCTCCACACGGAACATCTTGTTTAGATTCTCTGCGACCAGGGAAAGGTCGGTATAATTATCTCTAATATAGCCGGTGATAAATTGCCCGGTTGACATATAGCGTGAAATAACCCATTCTTCTGCCATGGAAAGCTGTTTCATGGAATTGAAATATACAGTGCCACAGATAATCAGGGTTATAGGGATGACGATACCGATGAAGATTTTCGCGTATAATTTCATCTTCTTCACCTTTGCGGTATATTCGTACCGGGTTCGCTTCTCCAAAAACAAAAGAATAATGTGTTTTAATAATCGGTAAATACTTGCATAAACTTTAGCCTATGGAAAAAGCCGGTTAAAAAGGAAAAAGCCCGCTTTTTCAAGCGGGCTTTGTGAAATAGATTCCTTGCAGTGACCTACTCTCCCAGCCAGTCGCCCGGCCAGTACCATCGGCGCTGAGGGGCTTAACTGCCGTGTTCGG
>JAAYGG010000095.1 GCA_012727895.1 Bacillota bacterium | reverse complement strand
TACGAGGTTTGCCCGGATTACGAAATCGAGCTGGATGATACGGTAACGGAAGAATTGGAACTGACCGCGCCGGAAGACGTTTTGCTCCTGGCGATTGTCACCATCCCGCCGGGCCGCCCGGAGGATGCCACCGTCAATCTCCAGGCGCCGTTGGTTCTCAATACCGCCCGGCGCCGCGGGAGCCAGGTAATTATTGCCGATAGTGGATATCCCCTGCGTTTACGGCTCTGGTCCAAAGAACCGGTCCAGGTGGCGGAGACCGGGAAATAATAGCCTGGACAGGAAGGAAGAATAGAAGGAATAAATGAAGGAGATTTTGTTATTAAAAGCAAAATCTTCTTTCAGTTAAGAGCAGGATCTTCCTTGACTTTGGCGAAATATCACCTGGGAGAAGGGTGATGCATCTACATGCGCGCCACGAAGATCAAGGAGGATCAAAATGCTGGTACTCACCAGAAAGACCAATGAAAGCATCATGATCGGGGACGAGATAAAGGTCACTGTGGTGGAGGTCCGCGGCGACCAGGTGAAGTTGGGGATTACCGCCCCGAAGCGAATCAGCGTCCACCGGGAAGAAGTTTACCTGGCGATCCAGAAGGAGAACATCAAGGCCGCGGCCAGCCGGATCGGCTTGGGAGAACTGGAGCAGATCTGGAAAAGCAAAAAGCAGGAAGGGAACGAAAAATAAAGACGACACGTCTTTATTTTTTTATTCCGGGCCGGGCCCGGGAAAAACACCGGGAAAACTTGAAATTCCGCTCAAACAACCGTTATGAGCGGCCGATATAGTAATTGAGAAAATATATGGAGTGAGTTGGATGCAACTGAAAATCCTGGATCAGGTCTTCACCTTTAAGAATGAGACCGCGGCCCTGGAAGAAATCTTTGCGAAGATTAATCAATTTTTAGAAGATTCCGGTCTGGTCCTCAGCCACTTGCGGGTTGATGATACCGAGGTTTATACGGATTTCTATAATTATCTCAAAGAACGGATTGACGAGATCAACCTAATTGAGGTGGAAGTCCGGACAGTGGCGGCCATCCTCCAGGATGCCCTGCTGACGGCAGAGGAATATTTAGGGCAAGCCTTACCAGAGATCGAAACGCTGGCCGCCGAGTTTTACCAGGGGCCTTCCGGGGAATCCTGGGAGCGGTTCCAGCAGTTACTGGACGGGGTGGACTGGCTCAACCAGTTGGTAACGGTTATTGACCAAAACCCAACAAAACCAGAGGAGTGGCAGGATTATCTCGCGGTAGTAGAGCGGCTCATGAACGAACTGCAGAACCTTGAGGAGGCGCTGGAAAACCAGGATTATGTAGTCATCGGCGACTTGCTGAATTACGAGATCATCCCTTGTTTCCAAGAGTTCAGGGCAATTATCAAGAAGACCAATACCGATGAGGGGAAGAAAAATGATCTTCACTGAGGATGCGGATACCAAAAAAGAGAATGCGGCTATTATCAAGGCAAGGTTTCCCGGGGTTTGGCAGGTCCTTGAGGAATTGGAGAAAAGCCCCGCCACCGGCGGCGGGTTTTTCTCTGTGACCACGGCAAAAAACGGGCAGCCCACCCTAAGCCTGGAGAGGGAGGGCAAAACCTATTACCTGCACAGCGCTTATAACCCGGAGGAGGAGGCCGGAAGGCTGGCCGCCCGTATGCGTGAACAAGCAGGCGAGGCTAACAGATATAAGCACCTCTTTTTTTACGGCGCGGGGCTAGGTTACCAGATCGAGGCCTTTACCCGTGCCTTTCCGGGCCTGCCTTTCACCGTCTATGAGCCCTATCCGGAGGTTTTCCGGCATTACCTGGCCACTAAACCCCTTTCCAACCTGCCCCTGCAAGCGC
>JAAYGG010000094.1 GCA_012727895.1 Bacillota bacterium | reverse complement strand
TAATATCACCAAACTTTTCTTGAACAAACTGGCCGGTCAAAACCCCGAAGTAGTCGAGTTTTTCATGCCCAGGGACACCCCTCCCGCCTGTGTCGGTTGTTGCAATTGCTTTATCAAAGGCGAGAGCCACTGTCCCCATGCGGGGATTGTGCAACCGGTGGTCACGGCTATTGAAGAAGCGGATCTGGTGATCCTTGATTCCCCGTGTTATGTTATGGGGATGACCGGTCAACTCAAGACCTTCCTTGACCATATGGGATACCGCTGGCTGGCCCACCGGCCCCACCCGCAGATGTTCAGGAAAATAGGGCTGGCGGTTTCAACCGCAGCCGGCGCCGGGGCAAAAAGAGTCACAAAGGATCTGCGGCGCCACTTCTTTTTCTGGGGAATCCCCCGGAGTTACGGCTTTGCGGTAAATGTAAGGGCCATAAATTGGGAGAGGGTGCCGGCCAAAAGGAAGGCCCGGATCGAAAAAGCAGTTGCCCGTTTGGCGGCGAAGATCGTAAAAAGATCAGGAAAAGTAAAGCCGGGGCTGAAGACAAAAGCAGTCTTTAAAGCCATGGGGATGATGCAGAAATTGGATGACTGGAACCCGGCTGACCGGGAACACTGGGAGAAAAACGGCTGGCTCAGCGGGAAAAAGCCCTGGTGAAAAGAATAACCTCCCTGCCTGAGTTCTGCACTCAAGAGGGAGGGTTTTCAGTCATCTGCCATAGATTATTACACTTCGATGATCACATCCGCCTTCTCTTTGATCCGTCCGGTTTTGAAGTACTGCTCTTCCATGGGGATCCACCGGGTAAAGAAGGCCTCTGCCATCTCCGGGCCGTTTCTCTTTATGATCCTCTTCCTCTGCTCGTCAGGGGAGATATCGCAGAAAACCCGGCAATCCATGTAGTCGCCAAAGGCCGGGTGGCAACTGTAGGAGCCCTCGACAATCCGCCAGGAACTGTCTTTGACCAAGCGCCACCCGCTGTAATCCATTATCCTGCAGTCAAAGCGGCGGTAGGAAAAGCTTTCATCCTTTCTCAGATACGGCAGGACCTCGGCGCGGAAACGCTCGTAATGGATATTCCCGCCGCTTTGTGCCAGCCTTTCCGCGGTGCGCAGTTCCGCCGGGAGGAAAAAGTCATCCATTGGGATCACCTCTGCCGTTAGCACCTGGGATAAAAGAGTGGCAAGGGTGGTCTTTCCTGCCGCCGCCCGGCCGTCGATGGCGACGACTCTCGGCCCGGCTTGCTTATTAGTAGCCTGCTCCCGGATGGTGGCGAGTTTTTGCAAAACCGGCAGCAATTTCTCGTATTCCCTCTTGACAATCCGGTAGGCCGGTTTCTCCCTTAACCGGTATTCCTCGCTGTGGTGGACGGGACGCACCCCGCCCGCAAGATACTCCTCCTTATACCTGCGCCAGGCTGCGCTAGTAAAGGGGAGCAGCCCCTGATCCGCGCAAGCGGTAACAACCTCGAGATATTCCATAAAAAGCGTCTCCGCATTTTCCCTCTTTTCTGCCGCAGAGTTTTCCGTTGCAGAATGCAAAAACATCTGGAAGAGCCATTCCACCGGCAACTGCAAGTGCTTCCAGGCGGCCAGGTTACACCGGCTGTATTCAGGGGAGATTGGTTCGAAGACCGCCATCTCCCGCGGCGGGGTC
>JAAYGG010000093.1 GCA_012727895.1 Bacillota bacterium | reverse complement strand
ACGGCCTTCTTTTCAATCCGGGTAATCGTCTCCTCGTCCTCCCCGTAGACCTGAGCCGGGGCGCCAAAGCGCAAATAGACGTCATCCACATAGCGGATGAGTTTGGACAGCTCTTCCTTGGTCAGGTATTCGTCGAGAAAGCCACCAACCTCTCCGGAGAGGGTGAGCTTCCCGTCGCTGAAGGCCCCGGCCCCGCCCCACCCGCTCACCACGGAACAGGGTTGACAACCCAGACAAGCGGTACCCTGTTCCTTCGACGGGCAGTGGCGTTTTGCCAATTTCTTCCCTTTTTCCAGGATCAAGATTTCCCTGGTTGCCTTGGTCAGTTCAAGAGCGGCAAAAATCCCCGCCGGGCCGCCGCCAACAATGATCACGTCGTATTTTTTCATGGTTTCTCCCCCGTTTTTCCTACGCGTTTTTGGGCCTTCGGCCTAATTCCCTTTTTTCACCGGCCGCATACAATAATATCGCCAAAGCAATTAAGAGTCAAGAACCAAACTTAAACCCGTCCCCATCCTTCACCGGCAAAATCCACCGCAATTCGCTACTGCTTTCTCCGGCCAGGCCCGCACCAGGCCCACCGAGGTCAAAAAAGAGCATAACCAGGTTAACCCAGGCGGTGAGTTTTCACCGCCTTTTTTTGCACTTCCGGCTACTTGACATCCGCCGTTCTCTTTGCTAAAATGACAATGAGCCGAAGTGGCGGAATTGGCAGACGCAGTAGACTCAAAATCTACCGCCCTCAAAAGCGTGCCGGTTCGAGTCCGGCCTTCGGCACCAACTTCAAAACCACTCCCCCCGGGAATTCCTGCGGGGGTTTTTTCTTAATTTCCCCACGGACGAAGATAAAATCCCGCCGGTGCCCGGGGCAGAGTCAAAACCATTGACGGAGGGAGGCCGCCATGGCAGAGACATACTATACCATTGCCGCGCGGGCGACCCATGAAGAAAAGATCCAGCGCTCCGTCTTTATCGGCCACGCCGCCCCGGTTGCCACCGAAGAGGAAGCGCGGGATTTTATCGCCCAAATCCGCCAGGAACATGCGACAGCGACCCATAACTGCTACGCCTATTCCCTGGGCGCCGTCGACGAACCCCTTCTTTACTATAACGACCATGGCGAACCGCCGGGTACCGCCGGCCGTCCCATCCTCAATGCCATCCGCAAGACCGGCCTTACCAACACCGTGGTTGTGGTCACCCGGTACTTCGGGGGGAAAAAACTCGGGGTACGGGGGTTGATCGACGCCTACCACTCGGTGGCCCTGCAGGTCCTGGCCAAGGCGGGCAAGGCACGGATCGTCCCCGGCTTCACCCTGGTTTTAAATTGTGATTATGCCCAACTCTCCCCGGTAAACGGGGTTCTCCACACCTATCAGGTTGCCACCCAGGAAACAACCTACGGGGAACAGGTCTCCTTGCGCGTGCGCGTCCCCGAAGAGAACCGGGAGGAATTCTTCAAAGCCCTTTCCAGCCTTGCCGGTGTCTCCTGGACGGAAACGGGGAAAAAATAACCCCCCGCTCCGGCCGGGGCCTTACGCCCGGCCGGCAACGGAAGGTCGTGAAAACACCAACTCTCTTTGCTCTCCTACGCCTCTCCTCTTGCCTTCTTGATCTCCTTAATCAATGCAGGAATCACTTCCAGCACATCGCCGACGATCCCGTAATCCGCCACCTTGAAAATGGGGGCTTCCGGGTTTTTGTTAATTGCAATAATCAACTCGGAAGACTGCATCCCGACCAGGTGTTGTACGGCGCCGTGGATCCCGCAGGCGATATAGATCTTGGGGCAAACGGTCTTCCCGGTCTGCCCCACCTGGTGGGCATAGGGGATCCAGCCGGCATCGACCACCGCCCGGGAGGCTCCGACCGCGCCGCCTAGAAGATCGGCCAATTCTTGAATGAGGGCAAAATTCTTCTGGTCACAAAGGCCCCGCCCGCCGGCGACTATGATATTGGCCTCCGCCAGGTTAATCGTGGTTCCCGCTTCTTTCAAGACCTCCAGCAACTCCGCCCGCTGCAGCAGTTGGCGGGCGCTGTAATCCAACCTGACCACCTCGCCGGTGCGGTTCTCATCCCGCTTGGCCGGGGGGAAGACCCGCGGCCGGACCGTGGCCATCTGCGGCCGGTGGTTGGGGCAGATAATTGTTGCCATCAGGTTCCCGCCAAAAGCCGGCCTGGTTTGCAGGAGGTTCTTGGTTTCCCCGTCAATGGCCAGGCCCGTACAGTCGGCGGTCAACCCGGTCCGCAGGCGGGCCGCAAGTTTCGGCGCGAGGGAACGGCCGATGGTCGTCGCTCCCATCAGCAAAATGGCGGGTTTGTGCTCCCGGCACAACTCGGTCAGCACTTCGGCATAGGGATCCTCTAAAAAATCCGCCAGTTGCGGGGAGTCGGCCAGGTAAACCCGGTCCGCCCCGTGGGCGATCAGTTCCTGGGCCGCCTGGTCCATGCCACTGCCCAGGAGGACTGTACTGAGCGTTGTTCCCAACTGATCAGCCAGTTTTCTCCCTTCCCCCAGGAGTTCCAGGGTGACACCGGCCACCATGCCCTCCTTCTGCTCGGCAAAGACCCAGACCCCTTGATAGCTGTCGAGATCACCGGCGGCTTCCTTCTCCCGGATAATCTCGATGGCTTGAAATTTTTCACACGCGGTGACACAGGCGCCGCAGAGATCACATTTATCCAGATCAATCCGGGCCTTTTTATCGACAACGGTTATCGCCCCCAAAGGGCAAACTTTAACGCAGAGCCGGCAACCGATACATTTATCTTCAATCACACGGATACTCATAAATTCCGGGCCCCCTTAGACGATCTTGGTCTCACGTAACATGCGCACCAGTTTTGCCACTTGTTCCCCGACTTCACCCTCGAAGATTTCACCGCCGCCCTTCTGTTCCGGGGTGAAAACCTTCGTTACCCAGGTGGGTGAGCCTTTCAAGCCGGTTTTCTCCGGGTCGGTCCCCAGGTCGCCGGCGGACCAGACCGGAATCTCCGCCTTCTTGGCACGCATCTTCCCTTTTATCGACGGCAGCCGCGGCTCGTTAATCTCTTTTACCACCGTAATCAAGCCCGGCAGGGGGAAACGGATCTTCTCCGACCCCTCTTCGGTCATCCGTTCCACCGTAATCTGCCCGCCGGCAATTTCGTGGATCCGCCGGACATACGTGACATGGGGTATCTCCAGCATCTCCGCCAGTTCCGGGCCGACCTGGGCTGTGTCGCCGTCAATCGCCTGCTTGCCACAGATAATCAGGTCGTAAGAACCGATCTTTTCTATACCTTTCGAGAGAGTATAGGCGGTGGCCAGCGTGTCGGCGCCGGCGAAAGCCCGGTCGCTGAGTAAAACCGCCTCGTCCGCTCCCATGCTGAGGGCTTCCCGCAATGAATCGATCACCTGCATCGGCCCCATGGAAAGGACGGTGACGGTCCCGCCGTGGGCTTCCCGGAGCCGCAGCCCCTCTTCAATGGCATACAGATCAAAGGGGTTAATAACCGAAGCGACCCCTTCCCGGATCAAGGTATTGGTTTCCTTGTTAATCTTAACCTCGGTCGTATCGGGGACCTGCTTGATACAGACGATAATCTTCATGGCCTTCCTCCCAACCTTGCCTCTTCTCGCCGCGCGTGTTCTTCCCGCGTGCGCGATTTTACTTCTTCTTGCTGGCGTATTCTTTAATCAGCTCCAGGGCGATGACATTCCGCTGGATCTGGTTGGTTCCTTCATAAATCTGGGTAATCTTGGCGTCCCGCATCATCTTCTCCACCGGGTATTCCTTCATATAACCGTACCCGCCAAAGATCTGGACGGCGTCGGTGGTTACCCGCATCGCCACATCTGAGGCAAAAAGCTTGGCCATGGCCGATTCCTTGGAGAAATCCTTGGCCCCGCTGTCGATCATCCGCGCGGTGGCATAGACCAGCGCCCGGGCCGCCTCGATCTGGGTGGCCATATCGGCCAGCATGTGCTGGATCGCCTGGAAGGAAGAGATCGGCTGGCCAAACTGGACCCGCTCCCGGGAATACTTGATGGCTTCTTCCAGGGCCCCCTGGGCGATCCCCACCGCCTGGGCGCCAATACCCGGCCTGGTCCGGTCCAGGGTCTTCATGGCAACGATAAAGCCCATGCCTTCCCGCCCCAGCAGGTTCTCGCGGGGGATGCGGCAGTCGCTAAAGATCAATTCCCTGGTGGCCGAAGCCCTGATCCCCATCTTGTCCTCTTTTTTACCAAAGGAAAAGCCGGGAGTCCCCTTTTCCACAATAAAGGCGCTAGCGCCGCGGCTCCCCTTCTTTTTGTCGGTCATGGCAATTACCGTATAGACCTCCGCTTCCCCGCCGTTGGTGATCCACTGTTTTGTCCCGTTCAAAACATAATAATCCCCGTCGAGCGTGGCGGTGGTCTCTATGCCCGCCGCGTCGCTCCCGGCATTGGCTTCAGTGAGGGCAAAAGCGGCCAGTTTTTTCCCGGCGGCGATATCCGGGATATATTTCTGCTTCTGTTCTTCGTTACCAAAGAGAAGGATGGGAAAAGCCCCCAACCCGCTGGCGGCGTAGCTGACCGCCACCCCGCTGCAGACCCGGCTTAGCTCTTCCACCACCAATAATTGTTCCATGACGCCGCCGCCGAGACCGCCGTATTCTTCGGGGATATAAACGCCAAAAAGATCCGCATCGGCCAAAACCTTCATGATCTCCCACGGGAACTCCCCGCTTTCATCCAATTCCCGCACTACCGGCCGGACCTTTTCCTCGGCGATCCGGTGGGCCAATTCTTTTATCTCCAATTGCACCTCGTTGAGAAAATAATCCATTCTACCAAACCTCCTCCTGAACTTTGGATCTTTCTTTTTAGCGGCGGTCCTTTAAATAACCGCCCGCCTGCGCCTTAGCCGCACCACCCGCGGCTTAGTCGCGCGTTTTGGGTTGTTTATATTATAATGGAACATGTCGTTTTTGACCAGAAAAAAACCGGCGTTTTCCGGTCTGTAACAAAAAAATAAAAAAAGTTATACAAATTTAACCACGCGATCCTTACAGATCCTCCCGGCCCAGCGGCTCGTCGGCACTAATATGGCCCATGAGAGTATCCCGGCGTTCCCCGTCCACCAGAAACTGGACCTTTTCCAGGCCGGGCAGGCCGGTAAGGGTCGTTACCACCTGCTCCACCAGTAAAATTTCTTCCAGGGACCCCCCGTGCAGGTTGTCGGAGGAAAAATCCACATAAACCGTGGTCTCTTCCACTCGGACCCCGGTAATCCGTAAATCGTCACGGAGCGCTGTGGTCACCTCCCTGCCGGCGGGAGGTTTCCTAAGTTCCGTAAGGACACCCCTGACCAGGCTCTCCCTGCCGGCCCTGCCGTCCCCGTAAGCCCATATCTTTCTGGTATACGGCAGTAATTTGGGGAGTTCCTCGTTGCCGGTGGTTATATATTCCTTGTTGACAAAGTAGAGGGTCACCTCGGAGGCTGCCGGCGACCCGGGGACGAGCTGCCGCCGGGTCCGCCAAGGCCGGGCAAAATAGGTGACACCGGCTGCCAGAACCAGGAGAATAAGGGCAACAAGCCACCCGGTTCTTTTCCCCATCTTTTCACACCTTCTCCCAACTGTTGGCGCGTGCGCGCAGGCCCGGCGCCGTACCCGTGGGGCTCTGCTACACATCGCCTTTGCCTCTGTGGCGTTTATGCCTGTCTGTAAATTGGTGCGCCCGTTTCCCGGGCGCCCCTCCTTATTATTTCCGTCCGTTCTTATTTTTTTCCATGGTTACGCCGGCAGCTTTATAGATCCCGGTATTTCTCAATACTCACAAACTTGCTGAACTCCTTCTGGAAGTAGAACTCCACCTTGCCCGTGGGCCCGTTTCTATGCTTGGCCACGATTAATT
>JAAYGG010000092.1 GCA_012727895.1 Bacillota bacterium | reverse complement strand
CGGCCGTCCAGGTAGCTTATGGAGAGATCGTACCCGCCGATCCGGCCGGCCAGTTTCACACCGAAGGCCGACTCCTGCAAAGTGGCGGCCGGGAGGTCGACCCGGATCTTCTCTTCACTCAGAACTCCACTGAGGCCGGCCATTTCCGGCGGGAGGAAGAGATCCATCCAGCCGGCGGGGAGGCGGGCCGGGGTGAAAACCGGAACATAGACGGCGCTTACCGTCACAGGCCCCGGGTACCAGGAGAACTGCAGGGCATCGGAACCCAGGCGCCGGCCGAAATCCTTAAAATCCGCAAGGTCCAGGGGGTTGATATTATCGGTGGGGCTGACCAGATCCCCTGTGCCCCAGGGAATTAACTGGCGGCCGGCCCGGAAATCCAGCCGGTCCAGGGGGAAATCGTAGATCTCCACATAAGCCTCGCGAACCTCGAGGTTCCAGGGGAAAATGCTCTCATAAGCGCTGAGCCCTGCAGGCCCGCCCACTGCCGGCTGTCCCTGGAGATCAAGGGAGAACTCACCGGTAAATTTGGCCGGACCCAGCCGGGCTTCGGGCTGCAGGGTGAGCCGGTGGGCGGCGTGGGAGAATTCCTGTTCATCCTGGAGGCGCAGACGATAGTCACCGGTAAAACTGCCCTGCCAAGCCAATTGTGCGTGTGCGCATATACTGTAGGTTCCGGCGGCTACGGCCGCCAAAAGCGGTACCAGCAACAGTGTGACCGTTAACCGTCTCATTTTCTCCTCTCCTTTCATCGGGCCAGGTAGCGTTCGGTGAAGATCTCATCCGCAAGACCGCTGTCGAACTTTACTTCGGTAAAGAACATCTTCGACGAAGTCCCGGCCTGTAAATCCCTCATCTCGGCTTCCCGCGCGATCCAGTAACCGTTAATCTGTTCCAGTTTATCCTGGACCATCACCTTACGCGGGCGGTTGGCCTTGTCGAAGAATTCAATCTTGACCGGGAAGAAGATACCGGCCTTGACCTCTACGATTAACCGCCCGTAATCGCTTACTGTCCCTTCCTTCGGCGTCAGTTCCAAGCGGTAGAGGCCGTCTTCTTCCGCCAGGAGCTTTGCCTCCCAATCCGCACTGTATTTCCGGGCTTCCATATCTTCATAGGTGAAGTCGGTCCCGGCAAATTTCTGGTTGCGGACATGCGAGGCGATGCGCCGGGTTTGCCGGTAGGCCGGCAGGTATAGATAGGTCATACCGCCGGGCAGGGAAAGGAAGGCAATGCCCCTCTGCTCCGGCGGGGCCGTGAATTTCACCATCCGCCGGTCGCTCCCTTTCTGCATCATCACCATCTCCCGGTGGCTCTCATTCCCTTTGGCATCGGTTATCACCAGTTTTACGTGCATTTCCTGGTCCCGGGGGGCGCTGACCGTCTGGTCTACCCGCTCCATGATCTCGCCGGCGGTAAGCGCACCGGCAGCGGCGGCCGGAAACAGCAACCCGGGAAGGATGAGTAATAATCCGAAGTAGAATAGGGGCTTTTTCATTTATCTCTCTCCTTTCATTCTTTTATTTCACTTTCTTTATTCCAGCTTTCCTACAGGCAACCGGGCGGAGGTGGAACCGGGCGCCGGAGGAAAGCAAGACTGCAGGAAGGAGGATGATGGCGCTAAACCCGGAAGCCAGCATGGTGACGAAGACCAGGACCCCAAAACGCTGGATGGGGAGAAGCTGGCTAAAGATAAGGACTAGGAAGCCAAAGGCCACGGTGAAGACATTGATCAGGATGGCCCGGCCGGTGGTGTTCAAGGTGGCGCGCACCGCAGTCTCCAGCGGCAGGTTTTGCGCGCGCGCCTCCGCCAGTTCCTGGCGGTAGCGGCTTAGGAAGTGGATGGAATAGTCAATACCGATCCCAATGGTGACGCTGGCCACGAGGACGGTGGCGATATCCAGGGGGATCCCGGCATAACCCATGAAACCAAAGATCAACGCCAGGGTGAAAAGGATCGGGATTAGCCCCAGCAAACCGCCGGCCAGTGAGCCAAGGAGGAACAGCATGATGATGAAGACCAGAAAGACGGCAAAGATTAAGCTCTGGAATTGGCTCCTGAGGATGGACCGGTCCAGGTTCCGGTAGATGACCGGCATCCCGGTCTGGCTGAATTTGACCAGTTCCGGGTCGACCCCGGCGATATACTCATTGATCGCGGTGACTAGTTCATGGGTGCGTTCCGCCTCCAAACTCCCGGCGACCCGCGCCTGGATAACCGCTTCCGTCCGCCCGGCATTGACCAACTGGGTCATGACCTCTTCACCCTCCAGGAGGAACCAGACGTTCATTACCTTGTCTTTTGTATCCGGAAGCACCTTTCCTTCGCCCATTGCGTGGTTAAGCTCTTTGAGCAGGTTGACAATGGACTGGCTGTTGTTGACGCCATCCTGGGCAAGGAGGAACTCTTCCATCTTTTCCATCTCCCGTAAAACCGCGGGGTCCTGGATATCTCCTTCGGCTAAAACTTGGATAATGCCGGACCCGCCGAATTTTTCTTCCAAAATCGCTTCCGCCTGCCTGATCCCGGCTTGCGGCTGGAAGTATTCGATCAGATTGATCCGCCGGCTGATCCGGGGGATACCCGTGAGGGCGAGGATGGCCAGGAAGATTCCCACCCAAACAATGGTTTTTGGCCTTTTTGTGACCAGTTTTTCAATCCCCGGGATGATTCGCCCGGTAATACCCGTATTCTCTGTTTTCCTTTGCGCTTTGTCCTTCCGGCCCGGCTCCTCCCTTTTCAGGGCAAGGAGAGCCGGGATAAGGGTGAGAGAGATGAAGAGGGTGAAAAGGACGCCCAGAGCGGCGAAAATACCAAATTCCTGGATCATTACCAGGTAGGACCCGAAAATGAAGGAGATAAAACCGGCGATCGTGGTTATACCGGCCAGGGAGACCGGGGTTGTCACCTCATACAAGGCGGTGGCCAGGCCGTCGTTGGTCCGGGCAATCCGGGCTTCGTTGAACCTGCTGAGCACATGGATGGTGTAGGCATTCCCCACTGCGAAGAGAACGACCGGGATAACATTGGAGATAATCGACAACGGGATCTTGAGGAGACTCATGACCCCGAGGGTCCAGATGAGACTTATTGCCACCGCCAGCAGGGGCAGGAAGACCCCTTCCCATTTGCGGAAGCCAAGGTA
This sequence comes from Bacillota bacterium, assembly GCA_012727895.1. GTDB lineage: Bacteria > Bacillota > UBA4882 > UBA10575 > UBA10575 > JAAYGG01. The sequence goes on along the minus strand of JAAYGG010000092.1, from coordinate 12,118 downwards.
TAAAAAGAAGATAATCACTAAGCTGACCATGGGGATGAGAATCTTCAGGTCGTCGGTGATCATATTGTGCAAATCCAGGATCATGAAGGGGATCCCGCCGTAGTAGATCTTCATGGCCGGCGCCACTTCGGCAACGATCTCTTGCAGGCGGCGGCAGGTCGCCACCTGGTCGCTGTTGGTCTGGAGGCGGCAGATGATGAGTGTGGCGGTGGCGTCCTCTGTGACCAGGTTGTTACGGTACATCTCCTTACCAAGGGTGTACTCTTTTAAAATGGCCAACGCTTCCGGGTCGCGGGGCAAATTGGCCGTGTCCACCAGCCGCCCGATTTCAAACCCGTATTCATCGGTCTTGATATCCAACGTATTGGTGAGGCTGGTCACATAAGCAACCCCCGGCTCCAGTTGCAACCGGGTGGTCAATTCATCGATGAGGGCAAAGGTTTCGGTGGTGAAGATCTCCTCGTTTTCCAGGACGATCATGGCCAGCGAATTGCCGCCGTATTCCTCGCCCAGGTAATTGAAGAGTTGGACGTCCGGATCGTTTTTTGGGAAGTAACTGAGAATATCGGGGTTGATCTTCAGGTCCCGGAGGAAAAATCCCAAAAACAAGGTGATGAGGGTAAAAAGAACAATAACAAGCCGGTTCTTTTCAATAATTTGTCTTGCCAGTTTCTTCATGTCGCTCTCCCTTTCCCTAAAATTGGTTTTGCATTGGTTTTAGAATAATTGACCAACCAGGTCTTTTGGTCGAATAGTCGGCAAAAAAAATTACCTCCTGACCAGGCCATGAAAGAGGATATCCAGCAAGCTGTCGATATTGGTTTCGATTTTTTTCATATCCGATTCGAGCGCCCAGGAATACTCCAACCCTTTGGCCGCGGTAAAAATGGCGTAAGCCGTCAGTTCCAGGTTCTTCACGATAAAGGCTCCCATTTCCAGCCCTTCCTGGAGAATACCTGTGATGGTCTCAATCTCGTAGCGGTTATAATTTTCCCGTAGCCGTTCAATAAAGCTGTAGCTCTCCAGGTATTCGTCTTTGAACGCACTGAAAAGATTGGCCACCCGTTTAAAGGCTGTCATCCTCGTGAGCACATAGGCGCGGAATTTTTTCTGGGGGGTTTCGGCCGCGGCGACCGCCCGGGAGATTTCGGCTTTGACCTCTGCCGCCTCTTGTTCAACAACTTCCCGGAAGACCTCTTCTTTGCTCTTGAAGTAATGATAAAGAGAGCTTTTTGCTTTCCGGGCCGCGCGGGCAATATCATCCATTGTTGCTTTGCGGAAGCCGTAACGGGCAAAGATTTCCCTGGCGGCTTCGATGATGTTTTGCCTGGTATCTGTCTCTGCCGGGATGGAACGCTCCATGGCTTTTTCTCCCTTCGCGGTCTTCTCTGAAACATCGATCCGAATAATCGAACAAAATAGTTGTTTAGTCTAAAATACCATACCCGGCTGATCTTGTCAAGGCTGGCGAAATTTAATTTTCTTTATAAAGGATTATGCCGGTTTCAGCCGAATTATGAAATATGGTTGTTCCTCTTTTTCCTGCGGGGATCCCAAATAGAGATGGCAATAAGGATAGCAATCAAGGGTAAAACAAAACAGGAAAAACGGAGTGACGGCGGATGTTTTATATTTTCAAACACTTATCTTCCTATATCAGGCCCTATAAAAAAGCCTTTGGCCTGGCCGTGACTCTCACCCTGGTCCAAAACGGCCTCAATTATCTTTTTCCCCAGTTCGTAAAGGGCGTTTTTGACCAGGTCTTCCCCAGGATCACGGAGGAGAAGGGCCTCCTTCTCCTGCTGGCCTGGTGCGCCGGGATCCTTCTCCTGGGTTTCGTCCGCGCGACTATCCTGCGGTTTGGCATCGTCAATTATGAGGGAACCGCCAACCGGATCGCTGCCAATCTGCGGAACGCATTGTACGAGAAGCTACACAAAGCGCCCCTCTCCTATTACGGGACTATGCGCACGGGTGATTTGATGTCCCGGTTAACCCTGGATGTCCAGATGGTGCAGATGTTTTTTGCTTTTGTTTTCAGTCACGCCCTCAGTTGCTTCTTAACAATCGGGGCGGTTGTCCTCCTCATGTTTTTGGCCAGTTGGAAGATGGCTTTGATTGTCCTGGCTTTTCTCCCCGTAATCATCGTGGCCTTGATTAGGTTCAGCAGGACGACGGCAAAGGGGGTCAAGGCCCGCCAGGAACAGGCGGGGAACCTCACCGCGGTTTTACAGGAGAATATCACCGGGATCCGGGTGGTGAAGTCCTTTGCCACTGAGGAACAGGAGATTGAGAAGTTTAAAGAAGAAAACTGGAAGCTGCGCGGGGCCAATTTACGGGTAACGCTCCTGAACGCCCGGATGCTTCCTTTATTAATCCTTTTCACCGGCGCCGGCACCCTGGTTGTTTTGGGCGTGGGCGGGCGTCTGGTCTCCGCCGGGGAGATCACCATCGGCTCCTTTATGGCTTTCAACAGTTATCTGGGGCTTTTGGGCTGGCCCATGTGGATGCTGGCGCCAACCTTGAGCCATATTAAGCAGGCGGAAGGCTCGGCCCGGCGTTTGCTGGAGATCTTCCAGGCGCCGGAGGAGGTCCGCCCGGCAAAACCTGTGCGCCGGGAGATCCGGGGGGAAATCCGCTTCGAAGATGTTTCCTTTGCATACACCAATCCCGAGGGGACCGTTGCCGTTCTGGATAAGATCAACCTCCGGATTGACCCCGGGGAGAAGGTGGCGGTGATCGGGCTGACCGGTTCCGGAAAGAGTACCCTGGTTAACCTGATCCCCCGTTTGTACCGGCCCACCTCCGGCAAGATCTATCTGGACGGCATCGATCTGAACGATTGGGATCTGGATACGCTAAGGCGGCAGATTGGCCTGGTGGACCAGGAGACTTTTCTCTTCTCCACCACCATCGCGGAGAATATTGCCTTCGGCGCGCCGGAGACCGGCACGGAGGAGGAGCGTACACGGGCGATCATCAATGCCGCACGGAAAGCCCGGATCCATGATTTCATTGTCGGCCTGCCGGAACATTACAATACCATTGTCGGGGAGCGGGGAGTGGGGCTCTCGGGCGGGCAAAAACAGCGGGTGGCCATTGCCCGGGCGCTTTTTACCAACCCCAAGATTTTGATCCTGGACGATTCCACCTCCAGCGTGGACCCGGAGACCGAGAAGGAGATCCAGGAGTCGTTAAAGGAACTGATGGCCGGACGGACCACGATCATCGTCACCCAGCGGATGTCCATGGCCCGCCTGGCCGACCGGATTATCCTGCTTTCCGGCGGGGGGATCAAGGCCGAAGGAGAACACCGTTTTCTTTATGATTCCAACCATTATTACCGGCTCCTCCATGATATCCAGTTGAAACAGATTGAAAGACCGGAAGAAGAACTCCTGCGCGGACTGGAGGGTTTGTAGTGGAAACAATCAAGATCAATACCTACCGGCGCCTGGTCCTCCAGGAAGAGCAAGAAGACGACAGAAGGCCTTTTAACCGGAAATACCTTGCCCGCCTGGCCGGGTACCTCCGGCCCTACCGGGGAGCGGTGGTTGTCGTCTGCCTCTCCTCCATAGCGGGAATCCTCTTTTCCCTGTTGGGACCCTACTTGATCAAGATTGGAATTGATAATTATATTGTCCCCCGGCAAATGGCCGGTTTCCAGAGGGTCATTCTTTTCTTGGCCTTGACCATTTCCGGGCAGTATCTTTCCCTGCTACTCCAAGGGGTTTTGGCGGCGAAAGCCGGCCAAAATGCCATCTTCGACCTGCGTCAAGAGCTCTTCAATCACCTGCAAGGCCTCTCGATGGGCTTTTTCGACAAGCAAAAGGCCGGGCGCCTGATTACCCGGGTAACCAATGATATCGATTCCTTGCAGCAACTGCTTTCCTCCGGTATTACCACCCTTGTCACCGATACCCTCTCCTTTTTTGGGGTCTTTGCCTTTATGATCTGGATGGATTGGCGGTTGACCCTGGTTACCCTTATTACCCTGCCAATCATTATCTGGCTGGTCTTTTATGTCCGCCGCCGGCTGCTCATGGGGTGGCGGCAGATCCGGAAGAAACTGTCGAATGTCAATGCCACTTTGAATGAGTCCATCTCCGGGATCCGGGTCACGAAGGCCTTTAACCGCGAGGAAGAAAACCACCGGCTCTTTGCGGAGATTAACAATGAGCATTTCCAGGCCACCCAGAAAGTGGTGCCGCTCTCCGGTTTCTTCTGGTCCTCCGTGAATTTCGTGAATTACCTGGGCACGGCGTTGATCTTGGGGATCGGCGGCCTTCTGCTCCGTTACGGCTGGGTGACCTTGGGGGTACTGGCGGCCTTCATGAACTACATCAACCGCCTCTTCCAGCCTATTATGAACCTGAGCACCCTCTTTAACATGATCGCCACGGCCATGGCCTCCTGCGAACGGATCTTTGAATTGATGGATATAAGGCCGCAAGTGCTGGAGGCAGCCAATCCGGTGGCTATAGGTGAAATCAGGGGCGAGGTTGAATTTAAGAATGTCAGTTTCAAGTATGCCGGTTCCGACGAGGTTCTTCATGATTTCACCCTGCATGTGCGACCCGGGGAGACGGTGGCTCTTGTCGGCCCGACCGGGGCGGGGAAAACAACGGTGATCAATGTTTTATGCCGTTTTTATGATATAACCGGCGGCCAGGTCCTGATCGACGGGATTGACCTGCGGAAAATCTCCCTGAAAGACTACAGGAAACAGATAGCCATTGTCTTGCAGGACAACTTTGTTTTTTCCGGTAGTATTGAGGAGAATATCAAATACGGTAAACCGGATGCCACCAGGGAAGAGGTGATCGCCGTGGCCAAAGCCGTGGGGATCCATGATTTCATCACTTCCCTGCCGGCCGGTTACGCCACGCAGGTACACGAACGCGGCAGCCGTCTTTCCATGGGCCAACGGCAGTTAATCGCCTTTGCCCGGGCTTTGATCCGCGACCCGAAGATTCTCATCCTGGACGAGGCCACCTCCAGTATTGACACCCAGACCGAACTGGCGATCCAGATTGCCCTGAAGCGGATTTTGGCCGGCCGGACCGCTTTTATCATCGCCCATCGCCTTTCTACCATTAAGAGGGCTGACCGGATCGTTGTTATTGACGGCGGGCGGATTGTTGAAGAAGGAAAGCACGGGGAGTTGGTGGCGAATAAAGACGGGCTCTACCGGCGGCTCTACGAGAGCCAGTTCCGGGAGACCTGACCATGCGCAAACGCGCAGACAGCTGTTAAGCGGCTGGTCATGATGGGGGAATAGTCCATATTCGCGTTTCAAAGAAAAAGCAAAAAAAGGTTTTTTAAAAGAGGAAATGCGAAAGATTTGTTGAATAATATTAATAAAATTATTACACAAACGTTTGCAAACACCGAACTGAGCTTGCGAGGGGTAAGATTGATAACCATAAAGGACGTGGCCAAACGGGTTGGGGTTTCGCCGAGCGTGGTTTCCCGGGCCTTAAACAATCGTTACGGCGTGAGAGAAAGCACGCGGGAGAAAATCGTCCGGGCAGCCAAGGAAATGGGTTATTACCCCAACGCCGCGGCCCGTAGCCTGGTGACACGGAGAACGGCAACGATCGGGGTGATGATGGCCGATCTTTCCGAACCTTATTATACGCAGATCATTAAGGGGATGGAGTTTTCAGCCAGTAAAAGCGGGTATACCCTCTTGTTCTCCAACTCCTATGAAAGTTTGGAAAAGAGTAAAGTCCTGGAGAAAATGGTCTATGCCGAGCGAGTGGATGGCGTAGTTATTGTCGGGAGTAATATTGAGGAGCAGGAATACATATTGAAACTGGTGGAAAGAAAGGTCCCCTTCGTCCTCCTGGAGCGGGACTTTGCCGACCCCTGTATTAACTGCGTATACGTGGACAACGTATACGGCGGCTATCTGGCAACAAAATACCTGCTGGACAAAGGACATACCAGGATTGCCCATATATCGGGTAAAATCGGTTTTCAGGTGGCCTTGGACCGGCTGGAGGGGTATAAAAAAGCCCTCCGTGAAGCGGGCCTGCCTTTTGAGAAAAAACTGGTCATCCCCGGGAATTTTGTCTGGCAGGACGGGTATGCGGCAATGAAAAAACTCCTGCGGTTGCGGCCACGTTGTACTGCGGTTTTTACCGCCAACGACACCATGGCCTTTGGGGCGCTACAGGCGATAACGGAGAGTGGCTTGTCGGTCCCAGAGGATATAGCAGTTATGGGTTTTGATGATTTAGAGTTTTCTTCCTTGACAAATCCCCCATTGACCACTGTCTCCCAACCGCGCTACGAGATGGGTAAGGAAGCGGTAAGAATTGTCACCTCTCTGATTGAGCACGGGGCTTCAGAGGAAGGAGTCAAGATGTGTTACCGGCCGGAGATTGTCATCCGGCGTTCCGCTTAGAATTCTCCTGCTGCAGGCTGCCACCGGAGATACGCAGGGAAGGCCTGAAGCAGGGTGAGGTCTGTTTTTCGCAGAATAGTTACTCCGGGAAAGGAGGTGAAGGCCCGCAAGAAGTCTTAGTTTTCCATACCAATAATGTGTAGCTTCCCGAAAAAAAAAGGAGGTATCTGGTGTTGAGAAAGAGGATTTGGGTAACACTCTTCCTGCTGGTTGCTTTATTGACCTGGGTTTTAGTACCGGTTTCCGCGAAAAAGGTTAAGCTGACCGTTTGGGGACGGGATCTTCCCGACGACGATCCGGCCCATGCCTACATAAAGGCATTGGTCGAGGGTTTCAAGGCGAAGAACCCCGATATTGAACTGGAATATGTGGCCCTTGGTGATCCGGGACTCATGGACAAAACCAAGGTTGTTATGGCCAGCAATACGGGATTGCCCGACATCTTCCAGAGCTGGGGCGGTTCCGTCATGGGCGGTTATGCCGATGCCGGACGGCTGCTGGACTTGACAAAGGAATTGAAGGACATCCCGGGCAGCGCTGCTGCACGCCAGGCCATGACCTGGAAGGGCAAGATTTACGGTGTGGCCCCGTTCTTCGCCATTGCGGGTATCTTTGCCAATGAGGACCTCTTCAAAGCCCATGGCCTCGAGATCCCCAAGACCGTGGCCGAACTGGAAAAGGTCTGCGACACCTTCTTGGCCAAAGGCATCCAGCCGATTGCCGTCGGTGCGCGGGATAAATGGCCGGTGCTGGCCCTCTATATGTACCTGACCAACCGCTACGGCGGATATGAAGCCTTTGGGAATGCCCAAGCCAGAAAAGCCCGTTTCGACAGCGAGCCGTTTGTCAAAGCTGCTCTGAAATACCAGGAGTGGGCAAAGAAAGGGTATTTCGGTGAGAAACCGCTGAGCGAAGCCTATGGTGACGCCCAGCAATTGATGGCTACCGGAAAAGCGGCCATGCACATTACCGGTTCCTGGATGTGCGCCCAGTATTCCGACCCGGGATTCACCGACCAGACCATCGGCTTCTATGCCTTCCCCATCCTCGAGGGCGGCAAGGGTAAAGCCACTGATATCATGGGCATGACCGATATCGGTTTTGCCGCCACCCGTGCTGCCAGGAAGAAGAAGGATGCCGTTGTCCGGTTCATGAAGTACGCGATGGATCCGGAACCCTGTTCCGCCGAACCCGGCCGGATCTGCTCCGTACCGGGCGTGAAGTCGCCTTCGCGGTTGAACGCAATGGCCTCCGCTGTCTTTGCCACCGCGGAAACAGTGCAGTTCTGGTGGGACCAGGACCTGCCGCCGATGGTGACCAGCCCGCTGAACGACACCATGCAGAACTTCTTCCTGCCTGATGCCGACGTCAAGAAAGCCTTGACCCAGTACGAACAGCTGGTAGAAGATAACATCGGTCCTGTCAAGTAAGGAAAAAGCATAGTAATAATTATGTGGCGATTACCGGTGGGGGCGCAAGCGTATGCCCCCACCGGTTTGCCAATGTACGTGAGCAGGCGGCATTTTATGCAGCCGGGAATCTAACTTAGGGAGGTGGTCGGGGATGGGAAAAGCCGCTGCAGTCAAAACCCCCCAACTCAGCATGGGAAAAAGGAAGGCTGAGAAGAAAAAACGGGATTGGCACAGCATTACCTTTCAGGCGCTTTTCCTCTTGCCTGCCTTGGCCTTTCTGATTATTTTTATGTATTATCCTATTATTGAAACTTTTCGCACTTCACTCTACCAGACCACCGGGTTTGGACCGGCCAGGTTTATAGGGTTTCAAAACTACGCCAGGTTGTTTGCGAGCGAAGAGTTCCGCACCGGGTTCGTTAACGTTCTGGCCTGGGCTTTCTGGAGTGTGGTCATCCAGATCCCCCTGGCGTTTTATATCGCTTTTACCCTGGTTGTTTATAAGACCAGGATTACCGGATTTTTACGGGCCGTTTATTACTTGGCCAGTGTTATGCCTTCGGCAATCACAGCCATGCTCGGCCGGTTTATTTTTGCCCCGACCTTCGGTGTTATTTCCAGCCTGGCCAACAGGCTTGAATGGAAGTGGCTGGCAAGCATCGACTTTTTAGGCAACCCGAATATCGCCTTCTGGTCGTTGTTTGCCATGGCAACTTGGGCGTATACGGGTTTCAGTATCGTTTATTTCATGGCCAACATTGAACAGATCCCAATGGAGATCCGCGAAAGCGCCCAGCTGGACGGGGCCAATCTCTGGCAATATGCCCGCTATATTGCGATCCCGATGGTTGCTTACCCCATCCGTATTATCGCTATTATCAGTACGGTTGGGAGCCTGAAACTTTTTGACCTGCCGTGGCTGATCACCGGCGGTGGTCCGGTATACGCCACAACGACCTTGGCAATTATCCTTTACAAACAGGGTTTTGTCAATTGGCAATACGGAAGGGCTGCCGCGGTAGGGGTGATCATCTTCTTACTCTCATTAATCTTTACCATAGCCCAGTTCTCGTTCCAAAGAAAGAGTGGTGAGCTCGATTGAACCATTACGCAGCAACCGAGGCCTATAGCCGTAAACTGAGGAGTTCCCGCCGGTGGACGCTGGCGATAAAGATAATAAATATTGTTATCCTGATTATCCTGGCCCTGGCGGTTGTTTTACCCATCCTGCTCCCCTGGTTTTTCGTTTTCAAAACCCGGCTGGAATTCTCCTATAGCCCATGGAGCCTGCCGACACAGATCCGCTGGACCAATTTCCAGGAGGCCTGGGTGGCAATTAAAATCGGGCAGGGCCTGCTCAACACCTTATGGGTTTGTTTGGGCGCAATCGCCGGTACCGTACCGGCGGCGGCCATGGCCGGTTATATCTTTGCCCGTTACCGGAGCAAGGTAACGGAGGTCTTATTCTACGCCGTCCTGGTGGGCTATTTTATCCCCGTCCATATGGTATTGATCCCCCTTTATCAATTCAGCAGCAGGGTTGGGCTGGCCGACACTTTACCCGGGCTTTTCTTGCCAATGGCCGCCTTTGGCATCCCGTTTTGGACTATCATCTACCGGTCGTTTTTCCGCGGGCTCCCCGGGGAACTGGCGGAAGCCGCCCGGATCGATGGCGCTGGACATACCGGTACCTTCTTCCGGATTATGCTGCCATTGGCTAATCCAGCAACGGTTCTGGCGGTCTTGTTGGTCTTCATCGGCGCTTGGAGCGATTACCTGTTGAGTTTGATTTTGATTAACAATCCGAATCTCTTCACCATGCAATTACGGATCGCGCAATTCCTTAACCAGTATGGCACAGACCACATGCCGCGGTACGCAGCGGCGTCGGTTATTGCCGCCGCTCCTACCCTCCTGTTGTATATCTTTGGTCACCGCTGGATCATCCGCGGGACGCTGGCCGGCGCCTTAAAAGGATAACAACGGGTCGAGCTTTCGATGCTGCCGGTGATTTTATAGCGGCGGATTGCCGCCATTGGGCAGAAACCTGCCACTGGCGGAACTCCGCCGTTTTTTAATTGAAGAGAAGCCGTGGCTAAACGAGGAGGTTTTTTGATGCAGGAAAAACAGGGAACAAAAGCGGTTTACCTGGATCCGGAGCGGACAGCGGAGGAACGGGCGAAAGATCTGGCCGCCCGGTTGACGCTGGAAGAGAAGATCGGTCAATTACTGCATTTTTCTCCCGCCGTGCCGCGGTTGGGAATCCCCGCATATGTGTGGCAAAACGAATGCCTGCATGGGGTGGGGAGAGCCGGTATTGCCACCGTCTTCCCGCAGGCCATAGGGATGGCCGCCTCCTTTGACCGGGACCTCGTTTACCGCGTGGCTTCGGTAATCGCTTTGGAGGCGCGGGCAAAACACCACGAGTTTGTACGCAGGGGCGACCGGGGAGTAAATAAAGGCCTGACCTTTTGGACGCCGAATATTAATATTTTCCGGGACCCCCGCTGGGGGCGGGGGCAGGAAACCTACGGCGAAGATCCCTACCTCACCAGCAGGTTGGGGGTGGCCTTCATCCACGGGCTCCAGGGTGACCACCCGAAATACTTGAAGGCGGCCGCCTGTGCCAAGCATTATGCGGTTCACAGCGGCCCTGAACCCTTGCGCCACCGGTTTAACGCCGTGGTCAGCAAGAAGGACCTGCGTGAAACCTACCTCCCGGCCTTTTGCGCTGCTGTCCGGGAAGGAAAGGTGGAAGCGGTGATGGGCGCTTACAACCGGGTGAACGGCGAACCGGCCTGTGGCAGCAAAACCCTTTTGGAAGATATCTTGCGAAAGGAATGGGGTTTCACCGGCCACGTGGTCTCCGATTGCGGTGCGATCTATGATATCCATAGACACCACCGGGTGACCGCCTCGCCTGCGGAATCAGCGGCCTTGGCCATAAACAGCGGCTGTGATCTAAATTGCGGCTGGACCTACACCGCCCTGAAAGAGGCGGTGGAAGAAGGCCTGGTTTCCGAGGAAACGATCACCCAGGCGGTGATCAGGGTTCTTACCACCCGGTTTAAACTGGGGATGTTTGACCCGCCGTCCATGGTCCCCCTGGCGGAGACCCCGTACGAACTGAATGATGCTGAAGACCACCGCCGGCTGGCCTTGGAGGCGGCGGTGAAATCCATGGTCCTGCTGAAAAACGAGAACGGCCTCCTGCCGCTGGACAGGTCGAAAATCCGTACCATCGCGGTGATCGGCCCTAACGCCGATAACAAACGGGTTCTCCTGGGGAACTACCACGGTACACCCTCCAGGTACGTGACGGCGTTAACGGGGATCCGGGAAGCTGCCGGACCCGGCATCAACGTGCTTTACGCCGAAGGGTGCGAGCTTAATGTCTCCTGGGTGACTTTCTGGGGGAGAGGGGGCCGAGCCGGGTTCACCGAGGCTATCGCCGCTGCCGAACGCGCGGAGGTGGGCGTGTTCTGCCTGGGTCTCTCTCCTGAACTGGAAGGGGAAGAGGGCGACGCCGCGGCTTCCGAGGCCGGCGGGGACCGCCTGCGCATTGACCTCCCGGGGCTGCAGGAGGAACTCTTGAAGGCCGTGGCAGCCGTGGGCAAACCCGTGATCCTGGTCCTCTTTAACGGCAGCCCGGTGGCTATTAATTGGGCACAGGAAAAGATCCCTGCGATTATCGAGGCCTGGTATCCTGGTGAGGAGGGCGGGACCGCCCTGGCCGGGATTTTATTTGGTGATTACAACCCCGCAGGCCGCCTGCCGGTGACCTTTGTCAAGTCTTTGGACCAATTGCCGCCCTTTACCGACTATAGCATGAGAGGCCGGACTTACAGGTATATGGAGGAAGAGCCCCTTTATCCCTTTGGCTACGGGTTGAGCTACACTACTTTTGCCTACAGCGACCTTGCGGTCAGCCACCGGGAACTGGCCACCACCGACCAGGGGGAACTCGGGGTGAGCGTCACCGTGACCAACACCGGAAAACGGGCAGGGGAAGAAGTGGTCCAGCTCTATTTGTCCGCTCCCGGCGCCGGTGTGACCGTCCCCAAATGGGAGTTGAAGGGTTTTGAGCGGGTTGCGCTGCAGCCCGGAGAGGTAAAAACGGTAAAATTTTCCTTAAACAGAAGGCAGTTGGCGGCGATTGACGAAGAAGGCGAGTGTATTTTGGAACCGGGCAGGTACAAGATATATGTGGGTGGCCGCCAACCCGATGACCGCAGCCGCCAACTGGCCGGAACCGGGGTCCTCAGCGTTGAACTGGAAGTCACAGGAGAAACGG
>JAAYGG010000091.1 GCA_012727895.1 Bacillota bacterium | reverse complement strand
GGATGAAGATGAGATTTACCTGAAATTCAAATACAGTTTCTAGTTTCCAGTCTACCCCTCCATTGCCGGAAGCCGGTGGCGTAATGCCACCGGCTTCCGGCTGTTTTTGGTTCTCTTTAAGCCTACATATTCTCTTTGAAAACAGGTTATTGACTCCGCGCCCGCCCATAAAAAAAGATCCCCTGCCGCCAATGGCGAGGATCTTTCTTCGTTTCTTGCCTCCAATATTGGATATTTACCGCTTGGAGAATTGCGGAGCTTTACGGGCTTTTTTCAATCCGTACTTCCGCCGTTCCTTGACCCGCGGGTCCCGGGTGAGGAAGCCCGCCTGCTTCAAAACCGTCCGGAATTCCGGATCCACCTGCAACAAGGCACGGGCAATCCCATGTCTGACCGCTCCTGCCTGGCCGCTCAGGCCCCCACCAGTGACCTGGGCGTATACATCGTATTTATCACCGGTTCCCGTTTTCTCCAACGGTTGCCGAATTAAAACCTCTAAAACTTTGCGGCCGAAAAACTCACCGGCCTCCACATTATTCACAAAAACCCTGCCTTTGCCGGGGACTACCCAAACCTTGGCCACAGCGGTTTTTCTTCTCCCCGTACCGTAATACTCCATATTCAATTTGGGAGCTTTTTTTGCTACCGCCAAACCTTTCCCTCCCTTCATCTAGAACTATCAAATCGCATAATTTCGTCTGTACTCAGGCCTGGCTTGGGATCAGGCCTCAATTGTCAATTCTTCCGGCTGCTGTGCAAGATGGGGATGCTCAGGGCCCCGGTAAACCTTTAGCTTTTTAATCATTTTCCGGCCCAACCGGTTATGGGGTAACATCCCGCGCACGGCTTTGGTAAGAACCAGCTCCGGTTTTTTCTGCAGCAAAACCCGGTATGGGGTTACTTTTAACCCCCCGGGGTACCCGGAATGGGTGATGTATTTCTTCTGGTCGACTTTCTTCCCGGTCAGGACCACCTTTTCGGCATTGACGACAATCACATAATCGCCGGCGTCAAGATGGGGACTATAAGACGGTTTATGCTTTCCCCGGAGGATCTTTGCTACTTCGCTGGCGAGCCGCCCCAAAGCTTTTCCTTTGGCGTCCACCACATACCACTTTTTCTGGGTTGTCACTTTGACCCTAACCTCCTATTCTTCGGTCTTCCCAATCAGCCGGGGACCGGTTCTCTTCTGGTAATATCAACTTATACATTATAACAAAAGAAACCACCGGTGGTCAATATTTTGTTTCCAGATCGCAATTATACCAGATCTCCGCCGGCTTAGCAAATATATAAACCTTACTTAACGCAAATCACGCCCCAACCTGCTTGATCTTTTCCGCAACCCAAAAGGGATCGGAAGTGATCACACTGGCGGCGTAGAGTTCCATCGCCCCAATGTCGGAGTTCCGGACGGCCGGATCCCCCCGGTCAACAATGCGGATTATTGCCGGAAACCCGCCCCAGTCTTCAGCCGTCTTCTCTAAAGGAGGAACCAGGAGCGCCAGGTTAAAACTCCAACTGGCGATGGCCCGGTAGCCCTCAATCACCCGCGCGGCGGCCCTGTAAAGTTCCGGCCCGGGTTCTCCGGCAAGGAGAAAGACCTCCCTCTCCTTAACCGGGGTTAAATAAGCAAAACCTTTGACCTCCCCCCATCTCCAGGCCAGGCCGACCGCATCGTGGACCCGATACAGGTCTTCAAAATACCCGGACCCGTATTTCTCCCTGTAAGCAACCATCGCCCGGCGCAAAGCCTCCACCTTGGGATAGTGCATCTCCCGGGCCACCGTCGCCTGGGCATGCCCGTGTATTATGGAAGCGCCGCTCTTCCAAAGGCAGTTCCAGAGGAAGAAGTAGTACTTGGCTGCCGGGTCCTGCTCCCGCACAAGATCCGCCCAGCGACGGGCGGTGATAAACGCATCAACCACCGCGTCCCCGGAAACCGCCAGGGGGTTGTGCTCATCAAAAATAATGACCCCGTGGTGCCCGTCGTATTTGGCGATATTGCTTGCGGTCAGGCAATACCTGCCGCGGACCCGCCCAAAAGGATCGGCCGGGGTCTTTTCTTCCGGGCGGCAAAAGGGGCCGCCTTGGGCCCGCGCGATCTCCTCCCGGACCGGACCGGCAGGTGCTCCTTCCACCGGGCGGGCGGCCCGGAGCCGGTTGAAAAGCGCTCCTTCCAGGGTTACCAGGTTGGTAACCTTGATAATCTCCTGGTTTTTCACCCGGTCTACCGGCCCGAATTTTTTCTCAACCCATTCTCTCATTTCCGGCGGGAGATGAAGCCGGCCGGTGACGGCGTTTACCTGAAAAATCCTCCCGAAAAGTTCCCGGTCTTCCCTGGCCAGCCCCGCCACCAGCCGTGGCAGGGCGGTAATGGTCCTTTCTCCCGGCAAAAAAATCCCCTTTCCTCTAACCCGTCCTCTTATTAAGCCGTCCTCTTTACCCGGTCCGGCCTTCTTTCTAAGGACCGGGCGGCACCGTCGCCCGCAGGACCCGGTATCCGCCTTTGAGCGCCGCCAATTCAACGGTGGAGAAGATCTTCTCCAACTCCCGGAAATAGCTCTTGGCCCCCTGGGCGGTCCGGATTACCGTCCAGAGGCTCCCGCCGGGCCGCAGCCTTGCAGCGGCCTGGTGAAATAAACCCAGGACAGTGGCTTTTCCCGTCCGGAGCGGCGGGTTGCAAGCGATTAAATCAAAGGTTTGGGACGGCCACGGTTCAAACCCTTCCCCTTCTTTGATGCAGACATTTGCCAACCCGTTGCGGGCCGCGTTCGCAACGGCCAGGGCTACGGCGCGCTTGTTGGGGTCGCTCATGAAAACCCGGACTTCCGGCAGTTCGGCAGCGATGACCAGCCCGATGACGCCATAACCGCAACCCAGATCGAGCGGCGCCCGGACACCGGATAGGGCCAGGTTCTCCAAGAGTAACCTGGTCCCGGGGTCAACCCGCTGCCGGGAGAAAACCCCGGCGCCGGTCAGAAATGTAAATTCCCGGCCCCGCAAGCGGGTGCTGAAGGAGCCGGGTTTAAAATCGGAATTGGGGTCCGCCGTAAAATAATGCTCACTCATGCCCATAATACCTGCTTATAGCAGATGCCGCCCGTAGAAAACAACCAGTTTCGCTTCGGAAAAACTGGCGACCAGCAGGAAGAGGAAGCCGAAGATCAAGAGGTCCTTTTCATCCTGGGCCAGGGAAGGCCAGGAGAAAAAGCGGCCAACCTTTTCCCATCTGCCCTTAAAGAGAGAATCCGCCTTAACCCAGGTCCATTTGAGCGTGGCCACTGCTAGCAGGCCGTAGGCAAACCATTCAATCAGGGCAAAACGGAGGAAAAGGATGATCACGCCCCAGACCCCGTCGCCCTGCGCCGGGTAGGTGAAGGATTCCGTTCCCGCCGCTATTCCCTGGAGAACCGTGTAGACCAGGAAATAAAGGTATCCCAGGGGTACGCGGCCAATGCGGAAGCGGTTAAAAAGAAAGATGAAGACGAATACCGGCAGCAAGTGATGGAGAAAGATCTTCCCCGTCACCAGCAGGATATTTCCCCAGTTATCAAAGACCTCCTCCGGGGTGAACTCCCGCCCGAAGATCTTGGCGGTCTCACCCAACCATTTCAACCCCCACTCTCCCGGCCGGGTTGAGCCCTTGACCCCGAAGAGTTTCTTTACAATCATAGTATTTTCCAGAATACCGTCGGGTAAACAGAAAAACGCCACCAGCCAGGTGACAGCGATGATTACCAGTCCCCAAAGGAGAAAACCGCGTATCCTCTTGTAAGCGTCATCCGAAAAAAGCAGGCCATACCAGCGGGAAATCACCTGCCGGAGATTCCTCGCCGGCGTACTGGTTTTTCCTCCGGAAACCGTCGTTTTTGTTGTGGCTTTTTCCAAAACACTTCCTCCTTTACACCGGGGTTACGGCAAAAGCCGTCCCGCGGGCTTTCCCTAACCTGCCTGCGGGTAACCCCTTACCAAACTTCTATACTATGCTTACTTCATTGCTAACGAGATCTATATTCTTTATGTTCCCGGATTTCCCTGCCGTAACCCTCTCCCTGTTTCCACCTTTCCACCGGCGGTAGCAGGCGCGCAGGGCTTCCCGTTATGTTTTCGCAGAACGCCATTGGTCTACTCCTGTTTCAAAGTGCGGTAAATACTCTCCGCCAACCCCAACCCGGGATACTCCGCGATCTTGGAGGCCAGTTCCCGCAG
Organism: Bacillota bacterium; assembly: GCA_012727895.1. GTDB lineage: Bacteria > Bacillota > UBA4882 > UBA10575 > UBA10575 > JAAYGG01. The sequence goes on along the minus strand of JAAYGG010000091.1, from coordinate 2,723 downwards.
GAAAAAGCTCTGGTAAAAGTCGCCCTGGAACCCCTTGCCGAAAAGGCCGCTCCGGGGCTGAACCGCCTTTAGCATCTGTTCAATTAATACCGCCTCAAACTCCTGGGCTTTTTTTCTCAGGTCATCACCGGGAATTTCCCCGGCCCGCTTGGGTGTTTCCCCGATGGGAACCGCCTGCCGGTTGAGGCCGGCCCCATGATTACGGTAACTGTTAATCTCCATTATTCTCAACTCCTCCCTACGCGCGCAGAACCTCGCGTCCACCGCCGGCTACTGGATCTCCAGGACACCGTGGAGGGCGCCGGCCTGGTCGATGGCGATGAGGATCGCGGCAATGTCATGGGGGTTTGTGCCAATCATATTCAAGACCTCTACGATCTCCTCGAGGCTTGCCCCTGCGGGTAAAGCCACCATCGGGACCTCTTTCTCTTCCACTGTAACAAAGTCCCGCGTCATGGCCCATGCCTCACCGGTCTCTTCCCCTTCTTCCCCGGAAAAACTGTAATAGGCCATGCCTTCCTCCATAACCTTGACCGTGATTGAGCCGTGGGTAACCGCTACCGGCGAGACCCGGACGTTCTCATCAATAACCACGGTCCCTGTCCGTTCATTGATGACCACCCGCGCCACCTTATCCGGTGTCACCGGCAGGGCCTCCAGGGCGGTAATGAACTCCACCGGGTTCCCCTGGTAAGCCGCAGGAACTGCCACTTCCACCAGGGACCCGTCTTTTGCCTCAGCCAGCCCGGGCTGGATCCGTTCATTGATGACAGCCGCCAAGCGGCCGGCGGTCGTAAAATCCGGGCGGTTCAAGACCAGACGGAGCTTCTCGCCGTGGAGAAATTCCATGGGCACTTCCCGTTCCACCAGCGCCCCCCGGGGAATGGTGGCCACCGTCGGGTGGTTCTTTACCTCCCGGAGTTCATTGTTTTTGTATACAGCGTAACCACCGATCACCAACGGGCCTTGGGCCACGGCATAGACTTTCCCGTCCGCACCGGTGAGCGGGGTCTGCAGGAGCGTGCCCCCGGAAAGGCTTCTGGCGTCACCGATTGAGGAGACGTGCACATCGATCCGGTCGCCGCCGCGGGCAAACGGGGGCAGTTCGGCGGAGACGGCCACTACGGCCACATTGCGCAGGTTGCCCATGCGTTCCACTGGCACCCCGTACCGGGCCAAGAAATTCAAGACCATCTCCATACTGGCCTGACTCCGGCTACTATCCCCGGTCCCGCGCAAACCGACAACCAGGCCCAACCCAGTCAGTTGGTTCTCGCGGACCCCTTCCAAACGGGCAAGATCCTTCACTCTCAGCTGCAGGGGCTCCTGGCCAAAGGCCGGAACGGCTATAAAGAGGAAAAAGGCTGCTGCGAGAAGGAAGACCAGCCCCGTATTTATCCTTATCTTCATGAGAGACACCTCCTGTCACCAAGGTTAAAACAGCCAGCTGAAAAAGCGGGTGATAACCCCCGGACGGCTATGGTTGGCGATGGCGCCTTTACCTTTGTATTCGATCTCGGCATCAGCCAAATACGAAGAGAGAATGGTGTTATCCGCCCGGATATCTTCAGGCCTGATCCGTCCCCGGACAATCAAATCCTGTTCCTCATTGTTGATCCGGATCTTCTGCCGCCCTTCCACCAACAGGTTCCCGGTTCCCGGCTCAATGGCGACCACGGACACGGTCAAACGGGCGTTCAATTGGGAACTGGTATTGGTGGACCCGCTGCCATTGTATGAGCTTCCTGCTCCTCCCTTCAGGTAAGGCAGGACGTTGGTTAATAACCCCTCGCCGGGCCCAATATGAAAATCGATCCCTTCCTGTCCCTGGCTTTTATTCTGTGAAACGGCGGAGGACTGCTCGACTATGATCAGGGTCAACAAATCTCCCACCTGGTGCCTGGCGTTCTTGACAAAAACCGCCCGGCTCTCATCGCTCCAGAGGGAAGTCCCCCCGGCCGGCAGCGAGAAAAGGAAAACCGCTGCAATGGCGAAAGCCGCCAGTAATTCTCTTCTCATCATCATAACCGCACCTCCACTTCTCCGGGCCCGCTGACGGTTGCCCGGATCACTTTGCCGCTCTCTATGTTTTTCACTGCGATCTCCTGGCCCAAACCGCCATCTTCTTGGGCCACCCCGTCAACAGCTGCGAAAAAGGTTTTGCCCCGGGCGATAATCTTCACCTTACTCCCTTTGCCGATGACCGGAACCGGCTCCAAATCCCGGGTTCGCAGGATTTTCCCGGCCTGTATTGGCCTGACCGTCCTGTATTCACCCGGCGCCGGCGGGATCAGGATCTCTTCCCCGGTCAGTTCCCGGAGTTCCCCGCGGTAATCCGCAGCCGTCAGCACTGTTAATCGCTCCAGGTCCCTGGCGGTGACAAAAACTTCGCCCTCCGCCCGCAAGCGGCAGGTAACCGGGAGTGACCGGTAGCTTTCACCATTAACGAAGATCTCAAGGCGTAAGAATAGGGATCCGGGCGACAACTCCCCCGGGTTGCTGATCCTTGGTTCCACCCGGATCTTACCGGGGGGGAGAATAATTTCCTCCGGGATATTCAACCGCTCTAACCGCCAGTTTTTCCATTCCGGTTTGGCCCGGTTTTTCAGAAATTCATAAACCGTTCCGGCCAATTCCTCCCCGGTCAGTTTTTGCGCGGCCCCGTACACCTTCACCTGGTCCGGCATTTCCAGGGAGTAGGACCCGGGAGCGTAACCGGAACG
>JAAYGG010000090.1 GCA_012727895.1 Bacillota bacterium | reverse complement strand
GGCGAGGGGGGAAAGAAAAACCTGGGCAAGCCGCAGGAAGCGGCGCGGTGGCTTCCGGGACAAAGAGGTCCCGTAAGCCATGTACCCGGTTTTCCTTCCCACCGAGTAGCCATCATCACTCGCCCACTCACTACTCGTTACTCATCACCCATCATTCGCCGCTGGTTGTTTACCACTTGACCCCCGGTACTAACTAACAACGTAACGTTTATGTACAAAACCAGGCCCAGGCCCGGCGCCCAACCCCAGCGCGCCGGGGGATGCCCTTACCGGATTGCCGGCAGGACAACCCCCAGCACTCACTAGAATTCTACAGCCTGGCGGGGGCTCCGGGAAACAGGAGCCTGGGAAGACGGCCCTGGGCGTGCTTGGCGAGGGGGGAAGGAAAACCGGGGCAAGCCGCAGGAGGCGGCGCGGTGGCTTCCGGGACACGGAGGTCCCGTAAGCCACGTACCCGGTTTTCCTTCCCACCGAGCCTTAGCAGCCCTGCCGGATTCCTTGGTTCCGGTTTCTTGGAGCCCCCGCCAGCTTCGAGCACCGCCCGCACCGAGCAACGCAGCCATGCGTACGCGCGCGCAGCGCGCGACTAATTACGCCGCGTCTGCCGGCAATCCGGCAAAAAGCCATCAGTCCTCTCCCACTCGCCGCTGGTCACTCATCTCTCTTCGCTCGGATTCGTCGCTCATTACTCGCTACTTCTTCATCTACACCCTACTGCTCCCCGTCTCGCAATAGACCTCCACCTTCGCCCCGGCCGGCGCCGGCGGGATGGTCTTCCCCTGGATCTCCTCGCCGTCAACCACCAGCCGGTACGCACCGGACCTCCGGTTGTTGATATGGATATGGTACTCGGCTCCCCGGAACTTCCGGGTAACCCGGATCTCCTTGATCTCCGCCGGGAGACACGGATCAACCACCAGCCCGTCAAAATCCGGGCGGATCCCCAGTATATACTGGGTCACAGCCACATAACTCCAGGCCGCAGTCCCCGTAAGCCAGGAATTCTTGGCCTCCCCGTGCCGGCGGGCGGCGGAACCGGCAATCATCTGCGCATAGACATACGGCTCCATCTTATACAGGGCAATCGAATCCTCACGGTAGGCCGGGGTGATCTTCCGGTAATAGGCAAAGGCCTCCTCCGGCCGGTCCAACTTAGTCTCGGCAATAATCACCCAGGGATTCGCATGGCAAAAGATCCCGGCATTCTCCTTATACCCCGGCGGGTAAGAAGTGATCTCCCCCATCTCCCGGCGGTAATAGGTAAAGGCCGGGGCGTGCAGTTCGATCCCATAATCGGTGGCAAGATACTTCTTCACCGACTCCAGGGCCTTCAAGGCGGACCCGTCTTCAATACCGATCCCCGCCATCACACAAAAACCTTGCGGTTCGATGAAGATCCGCCCCTCCTCATTCTCCTTGCTCCCCACCTTGCGCCCGCTGTCGTCATAGGCCCGGAGAAACCACTCGCCGTCAAAACCGTACTTCATCACAAGCTCCCGCATCTGCCGGCCCTCTTCTTCCACAGCCGCCGCCTCCTCTTCCAGTTTCAAGCGCCGGCAGACCTCCGCATATTCCGCGGTGATCCCAACAAACATCGCAGCGATAAAGATCGACTCCGCCGTCCGCCCGCCCCGGAATTTCCCGCTTTGGAACGATTCATCCGGGTCGTCGGAGAAGGTATTCAGGTTAAGACAATCATTCCAGTCGGCACGGCCGATGAGCGGCAGGCCGTGGGGGCCCAAATTATCCCGGACATGCTGCAACGACCGGCGCAAATGCTCATGCAGGGTGGCAACTTGCTCCGGGTCGTTATTAAAAGGCACCTCTTCCTCGAGGATACTATAGTCGCCGGTCTCCTTGATATACCCGATCACTGAATAGAGGAGCCAGAGGGGGTCGTCATTAAAACCGCTGCCAATATCGGTGTTCCCTCTCTTTGTCAACGGCTGGTACTGGTGGTAGGCACTGCCGTCCGGGAACTGCGTGGCCGCCAAATCCAGGATCCGCTCCCGGACCCGGCCGGGAATGAGACAGACCGCCCCCAGGCAATCCTGGTTCGAATCGCGGAACCCGATGCCGCGGCTGATCCCCGACTCGAACAACGAGGCGCTGCGGGCCAGGTTAAAGGTGATCATACACTGGTAGGGGTTCCAGATGTTGACCATCCGGTTCAGCTTCTCATCCGGGGTCCGGACCTCCAGCACCGACAGGAGCTCCTGCCAGTAGTCTTTCAATTCCTGCAAGGCCTCATCCACCCGGGCGCTGCTGGAAAACTCCTGAAGCATTTGCCGGGCCACGCTTTTATTAATTACCCCGGGTTTCTCCCATTTCTCTTCCGGGGGGTTCTCCGCGTAACCCAGGAGAAAAATGAGGTCCCGGGACTCCCCGGGGGCGAGGTTCACCTCCAGGCAATGGGAGGCAATGGGCGACCACCCCTCCGCCAGGGAGTTGCCGGGGGTTCCCTCCATTACCGCTCTGGGCGCCTCAAACCCGTTATGGGGCCCGAAAAAGGTCTCCCGGTCGGTATCAAAACCGGCCGGCCGCTGGTTTACCCCGTAGAAGGCATAATGGTTCCGGCGTTCCCTGTACTCGGTCTTGTGGTAAATGACGCCTTCCTCCACCTCCACTTCGCCGGTGTTCAGGTTCCGCTGGAAATTGGTCATATCGTCAAAGGCGTTCCAGAGGCAAAATTCCACTAAAGAGAATAACTTGAGCGAAGCCGCGGTCTCCCGCTGGTTCGTGAGGCGGACCCGGTGGACTTCACAGTTCCGGTCCAAGGGGACAAAGAAGAGGATCTCCGCCTTGATCCGGTCTTTCATCCCCTGGATCTTCGTATAACCCAGGCCGTGACGGCATTCAAAATGATCCAATTCGGTTTTAACCGGGCGCCAAGCGGGCGACCAGACCTTCCCGTCTTCATAAAGGTAAAAATAGCGCCCGCCGGAATCCGGCGGTACATTATTATACCGGTACCTGGTAATCCGCCGTAACCGGGCGTCCTTGTAAAAGCAATAGCCACCGCCGGTATGGGAGATCAAGCCGAAAAATTCCTGCGTCCCCAGGTAATTAATCCAGGGGAACGGCGTCCGGGGGGTGGTAATCACGTACTCTTTGTTGGCATCGTCAAAATAACCAAATTGCAAGGGGCAATCTCCTTTCTTTTATGTATTTATTCCCCGGGAAAAAGGGGGTTTTCGCCCGTTGCCCTTTCCCCGGAGTCCGGGGGCGCGAGCCCGGGCGGTACAGGCACACAATAGGATCACCGGTGGAAGCCGGCGGTTTCCCTTTGAACGGACCGGCCGGTGGTCGTCCCCCTGATCACCAGTTCGCTCCGGAGGTAGCGCCCGGGGATCTTTGTCCTGGTTCCGGTCTCCTGTTTCTTGCGCAGGATAACCAGGAGCATCTCGGCGGCTTCGGCGCCGAGTTCATGGAGTCTGGAATTGACGGCGCTGAGTTCCGGTTCCAGAACCCGGGTGAAAGGGAGATCATCCCCGGCCAAAAGATCAATCTCCACGCCGGGGGTCAACCCCTTTTTGCGGAGCCCGCGCATCAGCCCCCAGGCCATTGGGTCGCTGGCGCAGAAGAGCGCCGTCGGGCGGGGGTCCTTACTGAGAAACCACCCGGTTGCCTGCTCGGCAAAGCTCACGGTGTAATCCCCTTCCAAGACCAGGTGGTGGGGGAATTCCAAACCCTCCTCCGCATAGGCTTTCATACAGCCCATAATCATGCTTTCTTTGGCTGGAGCTAAAAACCGCGCCGGTTCAGTGATAAACCCAATCCTGCGGTGTCCCAGGCTGAGCAGGTATTTGGTGGCCAAATACCCGCCGGAAGGGGAGTCGATCTCGACAAAATTATACTCCTGCTCCGGGTAGCATTTTCCCAAGGAAACATAGGGCAAGCCCTTTTCCTCAAAATCCTTGGCCAGGGTCTCTACTCCCTCCATGGCGTAGAGGATTAACCCGTCCACTTCCCTGTGCTTCAGGAGGCGGTTGACTTCAAAAAGCGCTTCCCTGCCGTTATTGGGGACGGAAAGGATCAAGTTATAGTCCTCGCCGGTGAGGACGTTATGGGCGCCTTTTAACTGTTCCAACTGGCCCGGGTCGCGAAAAACAAAATCCGAACCGTAGGGCACAACATAGCCGACATTACGGGTGATCTTCTTTTTAAGGCTTTTGGCGATGGCATGGGGATAATAATCAAGCTCGCGGATGGCCTCCAGAACCTTGTTTTTTGTCTCCTCCCGCACATGCCGGCTGCCGTTGATCACCCGGGAAACTGTCTTTGGAGAAACGCCGGCTTTTTTGGCCACATCGTAAATGGTCGCCATCTTATCCCTCCGGAGAGAGTTGTCATCGATGTCAAATTTATCACAAAAAACTCACCGGCGCCAGAGGAAAATACCGGCAAATTTCTGGAGTTCCAGATGCTTACGGCTATTTACTTGAGATTTTCTTTTTTCAGTTAAGAAATCTTTCCTTCTCTCCCTGTTTCTCCCTGTCATCGATGATCTCCAACCGGTAGCGGCCGGTACCCGCCAAGCGGCGGTCGAGCCTCCGGATGAAAAGGAATGCCAAAGCCATCAGGGTAAAACCGGCCAGCGCCCCTCCGGCCTCCCCCAGCCCGGAAAGGCCCAGGCGGGCGAAAAGACGGTCGCCCACCGCGTACCCGCCAAAGAAGAAAACCAGCGGGACCAGGTAGAGCAAGAAGGCGGCCCGGAGAAAACCGGAGCTCGCCATCGCTACCAAGACCCGGTCACCCGGCTGCAGGCGGCGCCCTGGAGGAGCGGGGAGGGAAACCTCGGTCTCAAGATTGGCCAACACGCCGCAGGCCCCGCAGTTCTTACAAGAGCCGGCGCATGCGGACGTGCGGCGAAAACGGACCCGGACGGTATTCTTCTCTACTGCGGTCACACGGGCTTCGGCCCGCATGTACCCGTTCTCCCTCCCCAAAACCTTTTTCCTCCTTTTTTCTTTTTCCCCTTTATCCTTGCGGCAAGGCTTATTTATCCAGTCCCGGTTCTGCCTGTGCCAGGACGGGATATGTAAATATTTGTCCTAGCATTCCAGCCATTTGACGAATAAACGGCGGCGGCGGGGCCCGTCAAATTCACAGAGGAAAACCCCTTGCCATGTCCCCAGGCGGAGGTCGCCGTCGACAACCGGCAGCGTCAGTGAAGGCCCCATTAAAGAGGCTTTTATATGCGCAGGCGAGTTCCCCTCCATATGCCGGTACCCGCCGGAGGCGGGCGCCAGCCGGTCAAGGGCAACAATCAAGTCATGGATCACATCGGGATCAGCGTTCTCATTAATGGTCAAACCGGCGGTGGTGTGCGGGACAAGCAAATATCCCACCCCGTTTTTGACATTGCTCCGGCGAAGGTCCTCCCGCAGGGCGCCGGTGATCTCATAAAAATCCACCTGCCTTCTTGTGGAAAAACTCAACTCATGCCAGATCTTAATCATCCCCTTTTTCTTACTTTCTTTAGCCGTTTTCAGAGATGGGTTTGTCCCCGGCAATAGAACGCCCGTGCGCGTACCGGTGCAAATGCGCTCTCTGGAAAAAGCGCCGGGCCCACCAGTGGTAACACATGCGCGAATAACCGGGACGTTGGCACAGAACCGGCTCGTTTAAAATATATTGTTAAGATATATTATAGATCAGATTCGCCATTTCTCAACAGGTAATTTGGTATCCGTCCCCACTCCGCAGGATAACCGCTGGCACGTCAGTTCTGGCCGGCCGGTTCCCCGCTTTCCCGGAGAAACCAGGCGACGAATCTTTTAATCCCCTCAGCCAAAGGAACCTTTGGCTTATAACCTAGAGTATTATAGGAATGGCTCAGATCGGCCAGGGTTGCCGGGACATCCCCCGCCTGCAGCGGGTAATGGGTAACCTGCGGTTTTTTCCCCAACTCCTTACCGATCATCGCCACCAACCGGTTGACAGGGGTGGCCTCGGCGCTGCCCAGGTTAAACAGGTCGTAGGCAAGGGGAACCAGAAGGGTGCGGAGGATCCCGTCGACCACATCGCTGATGTAGGTAAAGTCCCTTTTCACTTTGCCAAACCCATAGACCGGCGCCTTTTGCCCCCGGGCAATCAGCCGGGTAAAGTAGTGAACAGCCATGTCGGGCCTTTGCCGCGGGCCATAAACGGTAAAGAAGCGCAGGCAAGCCACGGGGAGCCGGTAAAGTTCATGGTAAACCCGGCAGAACAGTTCCCCGGCCCGTTTTGCAGCGGCATAAGGCGAAACCGGCCGGTCCACCCGGTCCGTCTCCCGGAAAGGCAGGGGGCCGGCGCCGTAAACAGAGGAGGAGGAGGCAAAGATAAAACGCTGAATCCCGTGTTTTACGGCAAATTCCAAAAGATTTACTGTGCCTTTGATGTCCACATCAACATATTCGAGGGGGTCCAGGAGGGATTTACGAACCCCGGCCAAGGCGGCAAGATGCACGATATCGGTCAGACCATGGCGCCGGTTTATCCTTACGAGCAGGGAGTAATCCCTGATATCACCGGGGTAGGAAGAGAAGGCGGCCGCTTTCAACAACCCGCTGATATTCCGCTTCTTTATGGCCGGCGGGTAGTTGTCACTGAAATTATCAAGGCTGATGACTTCCGCCCCATGTGCCAACAAGGCCTCGCAAAGATGGGACCCGATAAAACCGGCGCCGCCGGTGACCAAGATCTTCCTGCCGGAAAAACCAAGGGCTTTTGGCAGGGCGGTAGGGGGTCTATCTTGCCAAGTCATTTTTCCGGATCACCTTTCCAACCTCTCCCCACGCCCTGGTAACGGAAGCCGTAACCGCGCACCTCTTGCGGGGTAAAGATATTGCGCAGGTCGAGCAGGACCGGGGTATCCCCCGTATTCATCAGTTTTTTGACAGTCGCCAGGTCAAGTTCCCGGTATTCCGGCCAATCGGTGGCAATCACCAGGACGCCGGCGCCGGTGACCGCTGCGTACGGGTCCTGGCAGCAGTTTATCCTGGCCCCGAAGACCTCTTTTACCCTTTCCAATGCCATGGGGTCGTGAACTTGAAGCTTGGCGCCGGCCGCCAGCAGCCGCTTGGCAATATCAACCGCCGGCGACTCCCGGAGATCGTCAACGCCCGGTTTAAAGGCCATGCCCAAAAGGGCGATGGTTTTCCCTTTCAAGCCGCCGGCGGCGTCCCGGATTTTTCGCACCATCCGGGCTTTCTAATCTCTTGCACCCGTTTTGCCGTGCCCACGGGAACGGTGGATTTATTCACAATCACCGTGTATTTTTTAAGATAAGGGGCGATCTCCTCCGCAACCCTGAATACTTGGCGCAGGTCGGCCGCGCCGTTTGGGAGGGACGGGGTGCCCACGGCAATAAAGACCACTTCCGCCCGGCCAATACTCTCATCGATTCTTTCCTGGAAAAAAAGTCTTTTGTTCTGCAGGCCATCGGCGACCAGCGGTGCCAGGTCTTCTTCATAAAAAGGGATTTTTCCCTCTTTTAAAGCACTGACTTTGGCCGGGTCTTTTTCCACCCCGGTGACCGTGTGGCCAAAACCCGCCAGGCAGGCCGCTGTGACCAGCCCCACATAACCACAGCCAATGACGGTAATTTCCATTGTAATCTCCCTTGACCTTGAATTTTTGATTTATCTATCCTATGGGGTATACCCGCCGGTTTTTCCGAGCCAAAGGGGGATTTTCCCGGGCAAAAAAATGAAAACCGCTGGAAAAGCGGTTTTTTAGCAAAGCCGACGCGGAACCGGGATTTATGCGCGCGCGCCCTCGTGGAACCGGAATCGATTTGCACGGACCCGGAATCGAGCTACACGGAACCGGAATCAATTCCGGTACGGCAAGACTCACGGGTTGCCCCAGACCACCAGGATCTCCCTGGCCACCCGCGCCCAGCCGAATTTTCTTTCAGCAAAAGCCCGGCCTTTCTCCCCCATTTGCTGGCATAAGACCGGGTCATCCAGGAGAACAGCGAGCTTTTCTGCGAGTTCCCCGGGGTCCCCCGCGTTCTCCACCACCAACCCGTTACCGCTGATGACTTCCGGGTTCCCGCCCCGGTTGGTTGTGACAATGGGCAGCCCGCAAGCCATGGCTTCATAGAGGACCCGCGCCAAGGGTTCCTGCCACTGGGAGGGACAGACGAAAATATCGCCCGTCCAATACCAGTGGTGAACCTCTTCCGGTGCCACAAATTCCGTGGCTACCACCGGCACCCGGGAACGTTGGGCCAGGGCCTGGAGGTAGGCGACATAGGCGGTCCTCCTGCTCTCCCCGTACCATTTACTCCCTACCAGCACCAGCCCGAGCTTGTAACCTTTCTTCGCCAGGATCTGCACGGCCTCAAGGAGAATGTCCGCGCCCTTCTTTGGCGAGAGGCGCCCGACAAAGAGGATGACCTTCTTCCCTTCTAAATTGTGCTTTTTCCGTAATGACTCCCGGATCTCCCGGGCTTTCCCGGTCACAGCCGGGGAAAACCTGTTCAGGTCGACCCCTGAATAGACGGTCCGCAGTTTCCCCGCAGCCTGGGGGTACAGGGCTTGGATGGTGCGGCCCACATAATTACTGACCGTGATGATCCGTTCCACTTTCTCAATGACCGCGGCGCCCTCTTCCGGATCGATCTTCCGTGGGATAAACATATCATTATGCATGCTCAGGATGATCCTGGCCCCCGGGACCGCTTCCGCGACCGGCAGCACCAGCCGGGGACGGTTGAAAATATGGATTATATCATAGGATCTCCCCTTCAGAAAGGCGGCAACCGCTTTTTTATACTTCTTGAACGACCCCTCGCTCTCCACCCTTTCATAGGTGATATTCCCCTCCGTGTTCCGTTTGGGGAGAGCCGGATCCGTCCGCCCAAGGATGGTCAGCCGGTGGTGACGGGCGAGGATTGGCGTAACCCCCGCGATATAGGCCTGGATGGCGCCGCCGCGCACTGGCGGGACCGGCAGTTTTTCCGTGGCAATCATGAGGACATTCATTCTTTTCCCACCTTCCAGTCGCTTAACGCCGCTAGAACCGAGCGTTTGCTTTTTTCCCGCTGGATCATTCTGGTCAACTCATTTTTGGTCCCGGCATTTAAAAAAGTAACCGGGTCATAGACCACTTCCTTAATAAACTGGTAGAATTCGTTCGGCATGGCCAGATCAATCAGGAAAACCTCGTAGAGGTCGGGTTCGATCGGGTTTGCCTTATGATAAGCGCTGATCATCCCTTTTACCCACTGGAGATCCCATTTCTCATCCATGCAACTGCTGATTAATTTACGCAGGTCGCGAATGGGCAGATCGAAAACGACCCCGTCAAGGTCGATGATCCAGACACCGCCGGGGCCAATTTGGGCGTTGCCCCAGCCGTAGTCCTGGTGGGCAAGGCCCCAATAGCTTTCGCCGCGCGCTGCCAAACGGGCATAGGGTGAACGCTGCAAACGGGCTAAACCCTCGTGGGCCTGTTTTTCAAAGACCGCCAGCGCCTTTAATAACTCGGGCCCGGCGGGGGTATCACGATAGGCCTCGCCCAGCCGGCGGAACCAGCCGAACTTGGTGATGATTTTTTCGTAATAATCAGGCCACCGCCTTAGCCTTGATGAATATTCGGCTTCCGCCGGCGGCTGGTAACCGCGGGAGAGGCGGTGAAACTCTCCCAGGCCGTAACAGATAGCCTGGGCGCCTTTGAGATCCTTTGTCGCCTCGCGCAGCGATTCGATCCACTCGCAGACGATCCAGAGCTTATTCCCCATCTCCACATATAACCGGTCGTCCTTTGTGGGGAGAAAAGCCGGGACACGGGCCTTCTTCTTCACCAAATACTCTTGCGCCCAGATACTGAAGAGACTTCTTTCCGGCCGCCGGTGCAAGAGTTTCAAGCTGTAGTGGCGGCCCTTCTCCGTTGTCACCTGCCAGATGGCCCCGCCTTTCAGCGGCTTGGTGGCCACTACCACCCTGCTTTTGGGTTTCAGATCATAATGGTCCAGAACCCGATCAGCGACCTTTTCAAGCTGCGGTGGGACATAGCCCTCCAACTTCTCCCAAGAGGCCGGGAGAATTACCCCGCTTTCCTTCTCTTTTTTCCCTTCTTTTTTTGCCTTTTTCTCCCGGTCTTCTGCCTTGTGTTTATCCTTCTTCTTGGTCTTTTTCTTTTCAGAGAAAAGATCTTCTATCGCCGCCGGGTGCCCGGCTTTTTTCTTTTTCTCTTTTTCCTTCTCTTTCTTCTTCTTTTCTCTCTCCTTCTCCAGGCTCTTCTGCTTTTCCAGGATAGCCTTGGTGATTTTTCGCCTCTGCGTAATCATTTTTATCTGTTCTTCGGTGAGAACCGCCGGTTGCTTTTTCTTCTTGCCGCTTGTGGCAACCTTCCCGCGCCCGTGTGCATCTGCGCGGGCACCCGGCTTCTCCTTTTTCTTGGCCGACTTTTTACCCATGGTTGTTATCCCTGCCTTTTTAGATAATCGCGTCATTACGCTTTTATCCGCCGGATAATTTAATATATTCGTTTGTTTGAAGGCTGGGACCGGCCTTAAAACACAAATACCTGCGGAACCCCTTGACATCTGCAGTGGAAAAACTTAATATAGGAAGTAATGTCAGCGGTACGTGAACGCGGCGCCTTAATGCGCCGCGTTGTCCAAATTTTCGCCCGCACGGAACAGGAGAGGATAACGGCATGGATATCAAAGTGGCCAAATTCGGCGGGACTTCCCTGGCTTCTGCCGAACAATTCCGGAAAGTGCAAAAGATCATCACTGCCGATGAAAAGCGGCGTTACATCATCAATTCTGCTCCGGGCAAGCGTCACCCCGGTGACCAGAAAATCACCGACCTGCTTTACCTCTGTCACGACCAGGCACGGCAGGGCAAGCCCTTTGACGATACCTTTAATCTCATTGCCCACCGTTACCTGGAGATCATCCGTGAACTCGGTCTTTCCCTTGACCTCCAGGACCACCTGGCAGAGATTAAAGGGAAAATCGCCGCCGGGGCGACGGCCGATTACGCGGCCAGCCGGGGGGAGTTTCTCGGCGGGCTGATCCTGGCCGAACTCTTAGGGTATGATTTTGTCGATGCAGCGGAGATTATCTTTTTCAATGCCAACGGGACCTACGACCCCGAACGGACCGGGAAAGCGGTGGCCAGCCGCCTGGCGCAACACCCGCGGGCGGTGATCCCCGGGTTTTACGGCACGCTGCCCAACGGCGAGATCAAGACCTTCCCCCGCGGCGGTTCCGATATCACCGGGGCCATCATTGCCCGCTGGGTCCAGGCAGACGTCTATGAAAACTGGACCGATGTCTCCGGTTTCCTGATGGCGGACCCCCGGATCGTCGAAAACCCCAAACCGATTGAGAGGATCACCTACCGTGAACTGCGCGAGCTCGCTTATATGGGCGCCGGCGTCCTTCATGACGAGGCGATCTTTCCCGTACGCGAGACCGGCATCCCGGTATGGATCCGGAATACCAACGATCCGGAGGCTGCCGGCACGCTCATTGTCAGTGATGATGAACCCCTGACCAAACCGGGGAAGATTACCGGCATCGCCGGGCGCAAGGATTTTACCGTTATCGCCCTGGAAAAAGCCTTAATCCATTCGGAGTTGGGTTTTGCCCGGCGGCTTCTTTCCATCCTTGAGGAGCATGAAATCTCCTTTGAACACATGCCGTCGGGGATCGACACCATTTCGGTGGTGATCGCCGATTCCCAGTTGGACGGGAAACTCGAACCGGTCCTGGCCGCGATCCGGGAGGAGTTTGACCCCGACACCCTTGAGGTCTTTTCCAACATGGCTTTGATCGCCACGGTCGGCCGGGGCATGGCCTACACCCCCGGGATCGCCGCTCGGCTCTTTACTGCGCTGGCTAATGCCGGGATCAACGTCCGTATGATCGACCAGGGTTCCAGTGAGATTAATATCATTGTCGGGGTGGCCACCGAGGATTTTGAAGCATCAATCCGCGCGATTTATCAGGCCTTTGTTGAATAAAAAAGAAAAAACCGGGCTTTGGTTAAGAGCCAAAGCCCGGTTTTTGTTTTTATTTTAATCTAACCAATTTAATTTGATCGGTTTTAACCAGTCAAAAAGACAAGCCCTCCGGCCCCATGCGGTTATCCGCCGCGTTAGCGGCTCTGCAATCTTTTATCCGGGACCTCTCCGGCCGTGGCGGCCCCGGAAACGGCGGCCATGGCCGGGCCCGTCCTCCACCCGGCGGGGGTGCGGGTACTCGCACCGGGGGCAGACTAGTTTGGCCACCGGACGCCCGGGCGGGAACGAAAGATCAAAATAGGAGAGGCAGGACCGGCACTGGAACCTGCCGGCGGCCAACTGGTAATTACCGCCCTCAATCCGCAGCCCTTTGCCGTTAATAAGCGCATCCGCGATCTTGGCACGGGCTGTCCCTAAAATCCGCTGGAAGGTTGGGCGGGAAATTTCCATCCTGGCGGCGCATTCTTCTTGCTCCAGCCCTTCCAGGTCCTTAAGGCGCACAGCTTCCAACTCTTCTACGGTAAGTACTACTTCTTCCAGGGCGGCCTTGGGGAGACCCGCGGGTTTAAAGGCTGTCACCACCGGCAGGTACTCTACACGGCGCTCTTTTGGCGGCCTGGCCACTGCACTCACCCCTTCTCTCTTCTTTGATTATACCGCATCCGCACAGCAAAAACAAATCTTTCCCCCGGATAACCAAATGCGGGCATGGTTGGATCCAAACCGTATGCCGGAAAGGTACCCCTAAAGCCGGGAAAATGCCTGCATCAAACCTGATTATAGCTGCGGCGGAAAATTCCGGCAGGAATACGGTGGAAAACAAAGAAATATTACTTGGGAGAAGGAGGGTGAGGCAGCCTTGCCGCTAATTGCCATTTTATTCCTGGTCTTTGCCCTCTTTATGTTGGCCAGAGTGCCCCGGGGATACCAGGCGATCTGGCTGGGGATGATCCTTTTTGCCTTTGGCTGCTGCATCCTGGGGCTAACCGGGTATATTGCAAGGTTTGGCAATTACCAACTGGAAGGGTTTATGCTTATCATCCCCCTGGACAAGCCCAGTTGGGCCTGGCGTCTCTTGTCCCATTTCTCCCTCGACAGCTTTATCCGTTTCCGTTTATGGAGTATGATCTGGTTCGTCATCTCCGTGGTCGGGTTTGCTTTTTCGTACACGGTGAAAAAATGGGGGCCGGGCCACTATGCAGCAGCCGGGATCCTCCTGGCCCTGGCCGGCCTCCTGTTGTGGCTCTACGACCCCTTGCGCCTCTTCCATCTTTTCAAAAAAGGCGCGGTGCTCTTGGGGACCCCGGCACGGGCGAAATGGGAGAACTCCCTCCGCCTGATGGATACCGCAGCCCTCTGGACGGTTATTCTCATGCTATCCTATTCCCTCTTCCGGATCTTCCGGTTAATGGCAACAACCTCGATTTTGCAGAAGCGCGCACAAGCGCTGGGGGTCGCCATCGGCTGCGGGATCCTCTCCATCTTCTCCGTGGTCCTCTTCGGTCTGGGACCGGCCAGTATTTTCAATGCCTATTCCCTCGCCACCACCCTGTTGCCCGTTGTTGATTACCCGATCTTTGACACCACTTACCTGCAGGCCCTTCCCTTTGCGGGCCTGGCGGCGCTGGGTGCGGTGATGCTCTCCATCATTAAATACGGTTTCTTAGGGACCTGGCGGATCGGCCCCCTGGACCTGGACTGGCAGATCACCATGGCCAACAGGGCCGTTCGCCTGGCTTTGCATACTTTTAAAAACCGCTTTTTCGCCATTCAAACGGCGGTTAAGATGATCACCCGCGAATTACCGCCGCCCAGCGACGAAAAGATGGAGAAAATCCACCGGCATATCCAGTGGATCGACGAGATCTGCACCGAGACCCTGACCCACCTGGACATCCTCTATATCCAATCCGGGAGGCTGCAGGTGAAAACGGCAGTTCTGTCCTGGAACGAATTATGGGAAGAGGCCAAGCACCGGTGTGCCGGGCGCCTTACCGGCATTACCATCCAGGAGTCGGCCGGGAAACCGGTCTATGTTTGGGGCGACCGGGAGCACCTGGTCTCCGTCCTGGAGAACCTGGTGCAAAACGCCACCGACGCGGTAAAGCAAAATTTCAACGGGAACTTCTCCCCCCGGATTGTCGTGGAAACCGGGCGGGAGTATGAATGGGGTTATATCCGGATAGTCGATAACGGGCCCGGAATTTCCCGGGAAAACCTGCGGAAAGTTTTCCGCCCCTTTTTCTCCACCAAATCCTCAAAGACCAACTGGGGCATGGGGCTTGCCTATTGTCACCGGGTAATCAAGGCGCACCAGGGCTTCCTCAACCTCTTCACCACCCCGGGCGAAGGTACCACCGTCGAGGTGGTGCTGCGCTGCCGAGAAAAAATCGACACCTCTGGGAATTAGTGAAAAAGTCTCCTCCTTTTGTTGAAGAAAAATCCCCCTGGCAAAAAACGGCCGCCCATCGGATAATAAATGTAGATTGTTAAAATATTATTAAAAGGAGGAGAACTTCTTATGTCACGGAGGAAACTGGCGGTCGTCCTGTTGACACTGGTTTTGGCCGTTGCCCTTTTCGCCAATAACGGGCTGGCCAAAGATAAGGTTGTTTTCTGGAGCTTTGCCGCGAACAACATTGAGGAGTGGGAAGCCAGAAAAGCGGAGATCGAGAAGAAATTCGGCATCACCCTTGTGATTGAAAATGTCCCCGAAACCGCCTTTGTCGAAACATTGCAGGCAACAATGATGGCCGGTATTGATTACCCGGATATCATTGAGTGGCGGATTGAGCAGAACCAGATCCTCGACGCCGACCCGAAAAAAAGCCTGGTCATTCCTTTGGATAAATATGTGAAGAAATCCAAGGTCTTCGCGAAGGTTCCCAAAGGCCGTGTCGCCTGGACCACCTACGGCGGGCATGTCTACGGGCTTCCCCACGACGTGCACCCGGTTGTCCTGGTTTACAACGACACCATCTGGAAGTCCGTTGGCGTAGATATGGCCAAGATCAAGACCTGGGACGAGTTCTTTGAAGCGGCCAAGAAATTATACGCTGAAAAGAAGGTCTATGCCCTGCCTTACGACGCAGCGGGGTTGGCGGCCACCATGTGGATGATCTGGCAGCAGACCGGGATCCAGGTCCTGGACGACAAAGGCCGTCCCACCCTGGACACCCCGGAAATGCGGGAATTCGTGAAATGGTGGGTCGACAAGATCAATTCCGGAGTAATGTGCAACTGGGACTGGGGTAACTTCAGCGCCCTGCTGGCCAACGGGACAATGGCTTCGTATACCAGCCCCGACTGGTGGATTAGCCAGGTGGATGCCGCAGTGGAGACCGGGAAATACGAGTTCCGCGTCAGAGACCTGCCGCTCTATAAGGAAGGCGGGCCGCGGACCTCATCCTGGGGCGGGTCCTTCATGGCCATCACCAGGCTGGCCAAGAACCCCGACAAGCTTTACAAAATCATCGAATACATGCAATACGAAGAGGAATACCTGCATATCCGTTATAAGGACGCGAAAATGCTCCCGCCGCTCTCCTCGGTCTGGGATCATGAAGTCTTCAAACAGCCGGATCCGCGGTTTGGCGGGCAGAAACTGGGCTTGCTCCAGATTGAGCTGGCCAAGGAGATCCCCTGGATCAACACGGGCGACATCTTCTGGGACGCGGTCTCCATTGATTTCAACACCCAGTTCACAGAGATCGCCGCAGGCAACGTCTCAGTGGAAGCAGGGTTAAAAGAGGCACAGGCGCGCGCTTTGAAGCGTCTCAAGTAGTAAAAACCGGCGCGCGCAAGCGCGCGAATCATCCTCCTCTAAAGAACAGACATACACGAGCAACTGAGCAGGCGACAGCAGGGAAGCAGTATCTTGCTTCCCTGCCGTCGTAAAAAAGGAGTTGAGACAGGTGAGTTCCATTGCCGTCCTGCGCAGCAGGCACCAGAGGAAAAGAATCCGGTTTTCCCAGGTTGAACCCTATCTTTTTATCCTGCCTTTTGTCGCCCTGATGGCCGCCTTTAACCTTTATGTCTATTTCTCCGGGATCCGGCTGGCCTTCACCGACGCGCAGGGGATTAACCCCGGCGAGTGGATCGGCCTGGCGAACTTCGCCGAGCTCATCGCCGACAAGCAGGACTTCTGGCCGGCCATCGGCCGGACTTTCCTCTATACCTTCGGCTGCCTGATCACACAGATCCCGGCAGCACTGGTCCTGGCGGTCATCTTGAACAGCAAAATCTTCGGACGGCTGCGGGGAGCCCTGCGGGCCTCTTTTTATGTGCCGGTCCTGATGAACACAGTCGTGGCCGCCCTGCTCTTCCGCATGATGTTCCTGCGGGATACCGGGATGGTCAACTGGTTTCTGGGGGTTTTGGGTTTACCGGATAAGACCAACTGGCTTTACGAGCCCAAACTCAGCCTCCTATTGATGATTATCGTCTCCTTCTGGCAGTGGACCGGTTACCATATGGTTTACCTTCTTGCTTCCCTGCAATCAATTAACCCCACCATTTACGAGGTGGCCAATTTGGACGGGGCATCGCCTTTCCGGACCCTCTGGCAGATTACTATCCCTTTGATGCGGCCGGCTTTGACCTTTGTCTCCGTAATGTCGGCCATCGGGGGCTTAATGCAGTTTGAATACTCCTTCATGCTCTTTCCCAACGCCGGCTTTGGCCCGGGGATGAAGGCCATGACCGGGATCCCGTACATCTACTACCACGCGTTTCGCAGTAATTTCCGGTTTGGCTACGCGACTGCCGCCGGGTGGATCCTCTTCCTCATCATCCTGGCCGTCAGCCTCTTGCAAATCCGCGTGATCGGCCTGGGACGGGCGGAAGATGAAGTATAAAGGAGGTCGTAAGTAATGGCACTATCCAAACCGGCGCCGGAAAGGGAAACGAGACTGTTTGGGCTTACCCGGAAGATTACCGCAAAGATAAAAGCGAAAAAGATCCGGCGCGGGCTGGCCATCGGGGTGATGTGCTTCATTGCCCTGTTCTACCTTGCCCCTTTGCTTTGGCTCTTTGACACCTCTTTCCGGCCAAAAGTGGAGATTTTTAATGTCCCGCCCAGGATTTTACAAGGGCCGCCCTGGGAGACTTTTCGCAGTTATTCACTGGAATCTTTCAAGGTGGCCATCGGCCGTTACCAGATGCACCAAGGATTTCTCAACTCCGTTCTGGTCACAGCCGGCGCCATCATCCTGACTTTGCTCGTCTGTTCCCTTGCGGCCTATGCCTTTGCCCTCTTAAAATTTCCCGGACGGGACGTCATTTTCTACTGCATCCTGGCCACAATGATGCTGCCCATAACCACCATGCTGGCCCCGTTATTCAAAGTGATGCAAAGTTACGGCCTGTACAATAAACATATCGGCCTGATCCTGCTCTATTCAACTTCCGCCTTTGGCGTCTTCCTCTTGCGCCAGTACTATGTACGGCTGCCCATATCACTGATTGAAGCGGCGGTGGTGGACGGCGCCAGCAAATTCCGGATCTGGTGGTGGATAGTTCTTCCCTTGGGAAAACCGGTCCTTTCCACCCTGGCGATCTACCAGTTCAGGTATGTCTGGAATGACTTCCTGGTCCCCCTCATCCTCCTGCGCAGTAAAAATCTGCATACCCTCCCGATTAAACTGCAGGTGATGGATAGTATCACCATAGCCAAGGATTACGACGCCATGATCGCCACCGGGTTCATTGCCATACTGATTCCCATCGTCTTTTTCCTCCTCTTCCAGAGGCACTTTTTGGAGGGTTTATCCGGCAGCCTGAAAGAATAGGAAGGGCCGGAGGGATCCGGAATGTTTACAAACTGTCACCAAGTCTTATATAATAGGGTCACCAAGTATCTTGGGTGGCCCTCTTGCCTTTTGGTAAAAAAACTGGAATGAAGACGGGAGGGATTTCATGCGCTGGAAAACCGCTCTGGTCCTTACGCTCATTGCATCCGTCTTAACCGCCGGCGCCGGCGCCAAACCGGTAAAGCTAAGCATGTGGACCCACCACCGCCATATGGCGGACCACCTGCAACAACTGGTTGCCGAGTTCAACCGCACCGCCGGCCGGGAGAAGGGGATTGAAATCTCCCTGCGGATCATTGGCGACGATGCCTGGGATATCTTTCAGAACGCCCAAAGCCGGGGAGAAGGGCCGGACCTCTATAGCAGCGGCTTTGTCACCGGGTATGCCAACCCCTTCGAAGCAGGGGTAATCGCCTTCTTTGACGATATGCCCGGTTTCGCCGGATGGAAAGAACAGTGGCCTGACTGGTACTGGATCGAAGGCCTCACTACTTACCAGGGGCGGGTTTATGCCGTTCCCACCCAGGTCTTTAACTCCCGCCTGATTTATAATAAAGACCTTTTCCGCCAGGCCGGGCTGGACCCGGAGCGGCCGCCCCGTTCCTACCATGAGGTCCGGGAGTTCGCCAAGAAAATTACAGAAAGCGGCGGCGGTTTGGCCTACGGCTTTGCCTACTGTGGCGCGGATTGCTGGCCCCTGGAATGGATGCCCAGCCAGTGGGCGGAAGCCAACGGCGACCCGGCCTACTGGGACTGGAAGAACGGCCGTTGGGCCATGGAAGGATACCTAAAGGTTTTCCAGTTGATCCTCGATATGAAGGAGGACGGCTCCCTCTTCCCCGGCGCCGCCACCCTCACCAACGATGCGCTCCGGGCCCATTTTGCCCAGGGCCGGATCGGCATGTTCATGGGTGAAGCCTGGGATATTGGGGTGCTGACCGACCAGTTCCCGGCAAAATGCGACTGGGGGGTGGCTCCCATCCCCACCTATGACGGGAACTTCCACGGCAAACCCCGGGCAATGCTGCTGGGCGGTTTCTGGAACATCAACCAGCAAAGCCGCTACAAACTGGCAGCCTGGGAAGTTGTCAAGTGGTTTGCCCGCTATGAAATCCGCGGGAAAATGCTGGCCGCAGCGAAGAACATCGATCTTGACCCCAAAGTCCTTTCCTATGTGGAAAAACCGCTGCAAAACAGCGGCTTTGCCGCCTTCGCCGCCACTCTGGACCAGGATTACCTGGCCACCTACCCGTACCTCCCCGGCTGGGAGGCGCCGGAGATCAGCCCTTGCACCGTCTTCCAGCAGGTTCTTGCGGAAGGGGGCGACCTGGCGGCTGAATTGCGGAAGGTGGATGAGATCTGGAACCGGCAGTTGGACCTGTATTTTGCCGCCCATGCCTGGGTTGGCCGGGGATGGAACACCTACCCGGAATTCGACCGCCGGACCGGCCGGTTCGGGCCGCCGCAGACCCCCCATCTTTATAGAGGGGTCCTGAAACCCGGTCTCATCGCCGAGTGGGTGGCGGTGGCAAAGGACCTCTTCCCTGCCGGCCATTAAGGCAGGAACCCATCCCAGCGGGAGGCTCCGTACGGAGAAAGGGAGCGGGTAATCCGGTACCAAAAACCCTCGGTACCGGAGGGAATAATCGGGAGATCCGGCGGAGGATCTACCGGAGGTGGAAGCAGATGAAAGAGGAGAAAATCGGTGTCGTCATTGCCGATGATATGTTACCGATCCGGGAATATCTCCAGACAGTGCTCAGCCACGAACCGGATATGGAGATCATCGCCGCGGTTGGCAGCGGCAAAGAGGCGGTGGCAGAGGCTATGAATGCCTACAAACGCAATCAATCCATCCCGCATGTGGTCTTAATGGACCTGGAGATGGAAACCCCGCGGGCCGGTGTGGAGGCCATCGAAACCCTTTCGCAAAAAGCCCCCGGTATCCGCTGCGTGGTCCTGACCCACTTTGCCGATGACGAAACCGTCTTCAACGCCTTCGAGGCCGGCGCCGTCGACTACCTGCTAAAAGACGCCTCTGTCGCCGAGATCCTGGAGGCGGTACGCTCGGCGGCGCGGGGGATGTCGCCAATCCGGCCGCGGATCGCCGAGTTGATCCGTAAAGAATTCCAGGCCATGCGGGCCGAACGGGCCGCCCTGGTCTCCACCTTGAATATCGTCTACCGCTTGACCCCAACCGAACTTGAGTTACTGCGGCTGCTGGCGGAGGGGAAGACCCAAAAAGAGATTACGGAGATCCGACATATTGCCCCGTCCACCATGCGCACGCATATGTCGAATATCCTGAAGAAGTTCGAGGAACCCACCGCCCGGGATGTGGTCAAGCGCCTCAAACGCCTGGGGATCTTCGATATCTTCTGGAGCGAGGAGGAATAAACCCCGGGAAACCGCTTTTTAACCAACGCCGTGGAGAAACCCATAGGTATTTAACCTCCACCCGCTGGAGCAGACGCCATTCCCGGAGGCAAGGTAAGAACAGAAAAAAGACCGGTCCTCTTACCGGTCTTGGCACTTTTTCGCGGCATTTGCCCGCGACGCCCGTGCGGGTTGAATTGTTTTTCTCCCTTTCTTCTTATTCTCCCTCTTCTTTACTTTCCGCCTCCAACTGCGCCAGCCTCTTCTTGACCTCTGTCAACTCCTGTTCCAAAAAAGAAGCATGTTGCTTAAGGAATTCGGCCTCCTGGGAAGGATCGAAACCGGGCGCCACCGCCGGCGGCACTGCCGGCCATACTCCACCGCGGGCCCAACCGGGAAGACCGGTGGCGTAGTACATGTGGCGCCAACCACGGCCGCGGCCCCAACCAAGGGCACGTCCCCGGCCAAAACCACGGTATCCTCCCCACTGGTTCATATACCCCGGAACCGGGTAACCGGCGCAGTACCCGGCAGCCCGGCCGGTCATGGGGCCATAGCCCATCGGTCCGGTACCATCTCCAAACGGCATTACACTTACCCCCTTTTCCTTAGTTATGAACATATGCTGATTATATTATACCCGCTTTATGAGCATATGTCAATAACTTTTTTAACCGGAGACTCCCGGACCAGGCGGGCAATGGGCTTCATGATCCATGGTCCCACAGAAAAGCAGGGGAAAGACGATATCGCTGATGCAGCAAGGGAGCAACACCGCCAGGATGTTAAAGAAAAAGACCATGCCGAAATGCTCCATCCAGTTGGTCAAACCATAGGAAACCAGGTAGAGGATGGAAGCCATGCTGCTGATAAAGACGTGCATGGCGTGGGAGAAAGCCGTGGTCTCCCTGATCACCGCCGGGGCGGTAATCCCGACAAAAACACCGGCAGCCGCAAAGGGAAGAACGATCCCCGGGTGTTCAAAGAGGCAAATATGGAGATCCATGGCCACCCCCAATATGCGGCCGCTGATAAAGGGGATAAAGACATCGCTGATCCCGCAGATGACCACGGAGCCGAAAAGGCCGACAAGGACCGCTTTGAGGAGTTTTTTCTCATGCCGCCAGAACATGGCCGTGGTGGCCGTGGCGCTCAAAAGGACGTGCACCGGGTGGAAGATATGGAACAACCCGGCGGATGCCTCCGGAAACCGTGCTTCATCAAAGAAAAAAGCGACAAAACTTAAAATACCCACCATAATCAGGCCAAAAGCGGAACTGAAGATGGTGTACGGCAGGTGGGCACGGAGTTCTTCCCGTATATGTGCGAGCTTTTTCATAGGTCATTCCCCTCTCTTTTTCTATTCTTGCGCTCTCCGCGCTGAGCACAATCGCGCATGGGCCTTAGCCGAGCTTTTCCAATACCGCAGAGAGGTCCAGAGTCGAAAACCCCGGATATTTTTCGATCTCCCCCCGGTCACACAGGGTGGCGAATTCCGGGTCCACCGGCAGGCGGCCCAAAAAAGCCAACCCCGCCTCTCTGGCCTCTTTTTCTCCCCGTCCCGGGCCGAACAGGTCAATAGTGGTTTTGCAGTTTGGGCACTGCACATAACTCATATTTTCTACCAGCCCTAAAAGGGGAACTTTTAGAATCTCCGCCATTTTAACGGCCTTCTTCACGATCATCACCGCCAGTTCCTGCGGGGACGTAACAACAATCAAACCGTCTACCGGGAGGCTCTGCATTACCGTAAGCGGAACATCACCTGTTCCCGGCGGCAAATCCACCACCAGGTAATCCAGGACATCCCAAACCACGTCCGTCCAGAATTGCTTGACTGTTCCGGTCAAAAGCGGCCCTCTCCAGATTACCGGGTCTTCTTCATTCTCCAACAACAAATTGATGGAAATCACCTTGATCCCCATCCGGCTCTCGACCGGCAGGAGGCCGAATTCGGTGGTTTCAGGTTTCGTGCGTAGGCCAAACATCTTGGGAATACTGGAACCGGTGATATCCGCATCAAGGATCCCTGTCTTATATCCCTGGCGGGCCAGTTCCACCGCAACCAGTGAAGTCACGGAAGATTTGCCGACCCCGCCCTTACCGCTCATTACCGCAATTACATGGCCTATTTTATTAAGTTTATTAGGCGCCAATTTTTCAATGCCTCTTTTTTCTGCTGACAATTTAAATCCCCTCTTTTAACTGTTTTACTTTAAGTTTAAAGCACTTTTGGGCATATGTCAATAATTAGAACCGGCAACTTTTTTTCACCGTATAACCCGCACGAAAATTTTCATTGCTTTTACCGGCAGGCTGCGTTACAATAGGGGTAACAATAAACCCCGCCTGAAGCCAAGGGTTTCCTGAAGCGAAGGACGGAAAGGTTGTTTTTTCCGGCCTATCCCTTGGGATAGGTTTTATTATTATTCGACTCATACGCTGCAACCCACAATAATTATTAATATACACAACAAAAATTAATATACACTGCAAGTATCCAAAAAAGGAGGCTTCCACCATGGAAGAGAAACGGGTGGGCGTCATCGGTGTCGTCATTGAAGACCCACAAAATGTCCAGGAAAAACTGAACAATTATATCAGCCAGGCCAGTGATATTGTCATTGGCAGGCTGGGAATTCCCTACCGCACGCGGAACGTGGCGGTTCTGGCCATCCTGGTGGACGGGACCAACGATCAAATCAACACCCTCACCGGCCTGCTGGGCTCCCTCCCTGGAGTAAAAGTCCGGGCAGCCCTGTCCAAGGCCTGAATGGACAGAGAGGAGGTTTATGATCAGGATGTTCAAGAGAATCTTCAAGAAAACAGCCTTTTCCAAAACAGCCCTTTCCATCCTCGCCCTGCTGGTTCTCTTCTTCCTCCCCGCCGTCCTGGACGGCCGGGAAGAAAAGCCCGCGGAGCTTAATGTGATGGTCCTCTCCGGCCCGACCGGCCTCTCCCTCCTGCAAATGATCGCGGAAGAGCCGGAGTTGTCCGGGGTGAAACTCAATTACTCCGTCGCCACCAAACCGGAACAATTAACAGCCCGGTTGGTCTCGGGGGAAGCGGATATTGCCGCGCTCCCCACCAACCTTGCGGCCGTCCTCTACAACCGGGGAGTCGCGATCCGGTTGGCGGCCGTTACCAACTGGGGAGTGATGTACGTTGTCGGGCGGGATCCCTCAGTACAAAGCTGGCGGGATCTGAAAGGCCGCGAACTGGCGGTTACTGGCCGGGGAACCACACCCGATATCCTCCTGCGCTACTTCTTAACAGCCGAGGGGCTAAACCCCGATGAAGACCTTGAACTCCGGTACTACGCGGCCCCGGTTGAACTGGCCCAGTTGGTCATCGCCGGGAAAGCCGCCCTGGCGACCTTGCCTGAACCCTGGGTCACCGAGGTGATCCGGAAAAACCCGGAGATGACCGTAGTCCTGGACTACCAGGAGGCATGGAAACGCCTGGAGGGTAAAGAGTACTCATATCCCCAGACCTGCCTGGTGGTCCGGGCGGAACTGGTGGAGAAAAACCCGGACCTGGTGGACGATTTTCTGGCTGCTGCCGCCGCTTCCTCCGCCTGGGTCAACAACCACCCGGACGAGGCCGGCCGGTACGCCGAGGAGCACCTGCTCATCTCCGCAGAAGCCGCGCGCGAAGCCATTCCCCGCTGCAACCTGCATCTCGTGCCGGTCTGGGAGATCAAGGAGGAGATCGATCATTACCTGGAGAAACTTTACGAATTTAACCCCGGGACAACAGGGGGAAAACTCCCCGATTCCGGATTTTATCTTGCAAAGTAAAAGCAAATGCAATAGTATTTGCAAAAGCAAAAATAGCTTCCTGACCCTTCTTTCCCTGTTGGGTCTGGTATTGCTCTGGTTCGTTGCGGCGGCGGTAACCGGGAAGGAGATTATCTTGCCCGGCCCGGCCGCCACCTTCCGGGCGCTAAAAAACCTCCTGGCCGGCGCCGTTTTCTGGCGCAGCCTGGGCGCCACCTTATGGCGGGGCCTCACCGGCTTCGGCCTCTCCTACCTGGCCGGGCTGGTCCTCGGACTCCTCTCCGGGCTCAGCCGCCCCTTCAGTCTTATCTTCCGCCCCTTACTGGTGACGATGCGCAGCACCCCCTCGGCCTCCTGGATCCTGCTGGCCTTAATCTGGTTCCGGGCGGATCTGGTGGCGGTCTTTGTCACCTTTTTGATGGTCTTTCCCCTGGTCACGCAGAACGTGATGGACGGGGTGAAAAATATCGATCCCCAACTGGTGGAGATGGCCCGGATTTACCAGGTCAAGCCCTGGCGGATCTTTCGCGAGCTTTACCTGCCGGCAATCATCCCTTACCTCGCGACGGCCGCGGCCAGCGGTTTGGGCCTGACCTGGAAGGTGACGGTGATGGCGGAGGTAATGGCCGCGCCCGCCCTGGGGATCGGCGCCCGGATGGACGCCGCCCGGATCTTCTTGCAGACCCCGGAGGTTTTTGCCTGGACGCTGGTGGTGGTCCTCCTTGGACTCTTATTCGACCGGGTCCTCGAAAATCTGGTGGAGAAAGGGATTGCTTGGCGGTGAAGAACGGTACAGAGCTGGCGCAAAACGAGTTTGTGCTGAAAGAGATCACTAAATCCTACGGGAACCTGCGGGTGTTGGACGGGATCTCCCTGGCGGTGGAGAAAAACCGGATCGCCGCCATCCTGGGCCCTTCCGGGTGCGGCAAAACCACCCTCCTCTCCATACTCGCCGGCGCCCTTTTACCGGACAGCGGCGAGATCCTGGGCCTGGACGGCAAGGCCGTCAGTTTTCTCTTCCAGGAGCCCCGCCTCCTCGACTGGTTGACCGTGGCCGGGAACATCGCCTTTGTCCTGAAAGACCGTTTTCCCCCCGCCGAAGTGGAGGCAAGGGTTGCCACCGTTCTCCGCCAGGTGGAACTTACAGCTTACCGGAACTCCTATCCCCGCCGGTTAAGCGGCGGCCAGCGCCAACGGGTGGCCATGGCCCGCGCCCTGGCCTACCCTTCCCAACTCCTCCTCATGGACGAACCCTATAAATCCCTCGACCTGGGGCTGAAACTGGAATTGATCCGCCAGTTTTTACAGGTTTGGGAGGCGGAGCCCCGGACGGTCCTCTATGTTACCCATGATGTTAAAGAAGCCCTCCTGCTGGCTGATGAGATCTACCTCCTCTCCGCCAAACCCACGGTTATCCGGCGCCGTTATGCGGTGCCAATCCCCCGTTCCCAGCGCCGTCTTGACGATTACACCCTCCTCTCTTTGGAAAGGGAGATCACAAGTGACCTTTTACAGGAAGAAAAACGGCAAATATAAAGTTTTTTCCTTGTTTATCTTTACTAATGATGGGAAATTTAGTACAATTATAATGCATAGATGAGTTTTACCCCTTTCCGGACAGGAGGCATTTCCACATGGAAGTGTATGTTGCCAGACAGCCGGTCTTCGACAGCAGGCAGCAGGTCTTCGCCTATGAGCTTCTTTTCCGCCATGGGCTGGAAAACTGCTATCCCGGTGTGGACGGCGACCTGGCTACCGCCCGGGTCATCACCGACAGTTTTATGCTCTTGGGGATTGATACCCTGACCAACGGCAAACCGGCCTTCATCAATTTCACCGCCAATATGATTAAGAACGAAATCCCCACCATCTTCCCGCCGGACCTGATTGGCGTGGAAATCCTGGAAGATATCGAACTGGATGAAGATATCCTCTACGCCTGTCAAAAGCTGAAGAACTCCCGTTACCTTTTGGTCCTGGACGACTTTGCCTTAAGCGGGGAACGGGCCGCGCTGGCGGAGATGGCTGATATTATCAAAGTGGATTTCCTGGCCACCGCAAAAGAAGACCGGGCCGCCCTGGCCGAAAAGTTTGCCGGCAGCAGGATAAAACTCCTGGCCGAAAAGGTGGAAACCATGGCCGATTTTGAAGAAGCCCTGCAATTGGGTTATACCTATTTCCAGGGTTTCTTTTTTTCCCGTCCCCATATTATCAGTAGGAAAGACATCCCCTCCCACCGCCTTACCTACCTCCGGATCTTACAGGAACTGCACAGTACCAATCCGGATTTTGAAGAGATCACCCGGATTGTCACTGCAGACCTCTCCCTTTCCTACAAGCTATTACGCCTGGTCAACTCGGCAATCTTCGGTTTTCGCTGCCGGATCAGCTCGATCAAACACGCCTTGGTAATCCTCGGGCTCGAAGAGATCAAAAAATGGATTACCCTCCTGGCCCTCTCCAACATGGGCCAGGACAAGCCCGATGAGTTAATAGTCAACTCAGTGGTGAGGGCCAGGTTTGGAGAGTTGATCGCCTCCATAATCGGTTTGCAGAACCGCAGTTCGGAATTTTTCCTCATGGGCCTCCTCTCGCTGATCGATGCTTTCCTGGACCGGCCGATGCAAGAAATCCTGGCTGAACTTCCTCTCGCCAACGAGATAAAGGATGCCCTGACCGGGAGGATGAACCTTTTCGGCATGGTCTACCGCTTGATCCTGGCCTACGAAAAAGCCGACTGGGAAGAGGTGCACACCTATTCCAGCCGGCTAAATGTGGGAGAGGAAAAAATCCCCCAGTTTTTCTTCCAATCGGTCCAATGGACAAACCAGTTGTTTGCGTCGGTTTTCAGCAATCCCCACACGTCATTCGGATAACCCTGCCGCTCAGATCGCCTTTTGTACTACGGACGCGAGGTTGCCTGCGGAATCATCCACCGAGTAATCGTCAAAATACCCCTGGATCAAGACTACCGGCGTGCCCTTGTCCCCGCTGCCGCTGGAGAGATCGGCCAGGCTGCCCAAGAGGTCCGTTAGCCGCCGGGGCGTCGTGCCCTGGGCCTCCATCTGCCCTACCAGGGTGGTTTTCTTCTCTCTGATCCGCTTTTTCATCGCTTCCTCGATCTCGCTTTGCGGGAGGCCGCTCAATTCGCTGTCAGCCAGGTATTTCAGTTTGACCTCATTGGGCGTGCCAGAGAGCCCGCTGGTGTAGGCCGGGGCCACCACCGGATCGGCCAACTCCCAGATCTTCGCTACCGGATCCTTAAATGCCCCGTCCCCGTAGATCATGACCTCCACATTTTTCCCGGTCAGCATCCTAATCCGCTCCTGGACCTCCTCAACGAAGGCCTGCCCGTCCCTGGGGAAGAGTTTTAGCTTCTCTTCAGCCGCGAAGTTGGAACCGAGGAGCCCGAACTGGGGATGGTAACCGCTGCCGTCCACCGGTGCTGTACAGATCTCGTCGAGGCTGTGGACCAGCCGGGCCCCGGCCTTCCGCAAAAGCCGCTTTGTCCGCTCGCGGCTGTGGATATCCGCAGCCAGCACATCCCGGGTAAACCTTAAAATCGCCGCCGGGTCATTGGCAAACCCGATGACAATATTATCATTAACGGCTGCTGTCTTATAAAGCTCAACATAGTCAATACCGGTAAAGGGGTGTTTGAACCCATTGCCCAGCAGCCGGCGGTAATCTTCTTCCGTAAGGTAGTCGGTACCAGGGTTAATCCCTGCTTCGTCCATCTGTTCCATATCCATAATGGGGTTCCCGACCTCGTCATAGGGATAGCTTAACAGGAGATAAACACGGGAAAAGGCCCTGGCGATCGCCTTAAGGATCAGGAAAAACCGGTTCCGGCTCAAAATGGGAAAGACCACGCCGATCTCAGCAACGGGAAACTGGGCTTTCAGGGCCTTTTCCACCTGGTCAAGGGTGACGTAATTCCCCTGCGCCCTGGCCACCAGCGACTCGGTGATCGCCAGCACATCCCGGTCCCTGAGTTCATAACCGTCTTCCCTAAGAGAACTCATAAGGGTATCCACCACGATCCGGGCTACATCATCACCTTCCCTGATGATTGGAGTCCGCAAACTCCGCACGTGCACACCAATTCTTCTCATTTCCGTTCCTCCCGCTCTACTAGAATTAACCCGGGACCCCGTCAGCCGCCGGTAGGCCCACCCGGTCACGCGGCTAAACAAGGAGTTCCACGATATCGCCATCCGCGAGGCGGTAATCCCTCTCCACCGGCTGTCCGGGGAATTTTACCGACCCCCATACCCTTGCCCGCTTCAATTTGCCGGGAAAATCCCTATGCACCAACTCTGCCAGGTCCAACACGGTCCCGCCGTCCTTTAAGATAAAGGGTTTGGAGAGATCCGCCTCTTTCCCGGGAACCTTGGTATAGACCCGGATCACCCGCAGGCGCCTGAAAATGTGTTCCCGCAAAACCTCCAAACTCTCCGGTTTCTCAACGGAGACGGCCACCGTCTCCCACCCGTCGCCGGTATACAATTCTTTCCCCAACTCCTGAAGGAGTTCCATGCGGGCCCCTGCTCCCGGCAGGTCGGATTTGGTTATCACCGTCATCAGTTCGCGGGCGGTCTTAACCTGCGGCCCCGGTTCCTCCCCGGGGGCAACCAGGATCCCCCGTTCTTGCAAGAGTTCATAACAACCGGTTAACTGCTCGAGGCAATTATCACTGCCGCCGTCAACGATTATAAGGAGCAGGTCCGCCTGGCGCAAAGTCCCCGCCATTCCCCGGGGCATCTCCCCCGCTGTCACCGGCGGGAGGTCGACTAATTGAATCATGATATCCTCGTAACTCATCATCCCGGCCACCGGCAGCGGGGTGGCAAAGGGGTATTCGGCCACATTGACCTTGGCCCTGGTCAGGGCCCCGACCAGCGCCGACTTTCCCGTATTCGGGTAACCCATTAAAACTACCTGCCCCGCTCCTTCTTTGGGGATTTGGAAAGGATCCGCGCTTTTGCCCGCGCCCTTCTTCTCTTCCATCTGGCGCAGTTTGGAAAGGCGTCTTTTCAGATCCGCCTGGAGATGATCGGTCCCTTTATGTTTGGGGATGACCGCCAGCATCTCTTCAAGCGCGGCAATCTTCTCTGCTTTATCCCGCGCCCGGCGGTATTTTTCTTCCGCCGCCAGGTACTGGGGTGTCAGATTGGCGGGCATTAATGCTCACCTGCCTTGTTCACACGCACGCCTCCCAACAGTAAAAAGACCCTCCTCCACCTCTGCACCGGAGTAGCCTTTATTCTTTTCCCGGAGAAAGAGGGTCATCAGGTTAGTTGAAAAAAGAACCAAACTACAGAGGAGGAAGAATGCACGCCAGTAAAAACCTTGCTCATTTCCCCCGGCATATTATATAATATCCCTCGCCATATCGCAACTATTTGCCGCAATCTATTAATTCGCGGCGCCCTTAAAAACCCCTCCCGCTCCATGGCAAAAATAACCGGGGTAAGAAAGGCTAACCCCGGCGCGTTCCTGAAACTGCTTTTTTGAAAAATTCCCGGTCTCCCGTTTCCGGCAAGGGGTTTTAAAACCTGTACCCACTGGCAAAAAGACGCAAACAGGCGTCAACTGCCTCCGGCTCATAAAGAACCCCCCGGTTTTTTTCGATCTCCGCCAAAGCCTCCCCAATACTCAAGGCCGGCCGGTACGGGCGGTGCGAGGCCATCGTTTCCACCACGTCAGCCACGGCAAGGATCTTGGCGGCCGGAAGAATCTCCTCATCTTTCATGCCCGACGGGTACCCGGAGCCGTCCAGCCTTTCATGGTGTTGGCGGACTATATCCGCGAGCGGCCACGGGAAATCCACCCCTTGTAAAATTTCATAGCCCATCTGCGGGTGGGTTTTGATCAGGCTGAACTCCAGTTCGTGCAGGCGCCCGGGTTTGTTCAGGATCTCGGCGGGCACAAAAATTTTTCCCAGGTCATGGACCATCCCGGCCATTCGTACCGCTTCAACCTCTTCCGCGGGAAGCCCCATCTCTTTGGCGATCGCCCACGCCAGATGGGCTACGCGTTTCTGGTGGCCGGCGGTATACGGATCCCGCTTCTCCACAGCCAATGAGATGGTCTCAATAAAGCCCTCAATGATCCGGCGCATTTCATTCAGGCTCCGCAAGTGTTCCCGTTGGATCACCAACTCCATCTCCTGGCTCTTCAGGCGTTTGGCCATGAAGACTCCTTGCAGGGCGTTGTGGAGCATCCGGGGCAGGCTGGTATGCAAAGCACTATCCGGGCTGGCATATTCAAAAAGAGCTATCCCATACGGTGTTTGCTCAAACCAAAGGGGAACAACGATAAAAGCATGGGGTTTCCCGGAGATTTTAGCAGAGGGCGGGAGCAATTCACGGGCGGAAAAAACAACCGGCCGCTCAGGTTCGATCCTGATCCTTTCCTGAGCATTGTAGCCTAAAAGCAACCGGAGTTCATTGCCGTCACCGGTCCGGTCGCCACAAAATTCGGAAATGTAACAGCTGGTGATGCCCAGTTCCGGGAGGCGCTCTGCCAGGATGTTTATCAACCAATTTAACTCCGAAGCAAGGAGAATCTCCATCCGGAGCCGGTCAAGGGCTTCTTCGGTATGAATCAGCTGGCGGTATTTTATCCTCTCTTTTAACGCCGCCTTTTCGGCGATCATCACCCGCAACTGGTGGTAGAGGTTTTCAACCTCTAGATAAACCCCGTGGTCAATGCCATTGGCCAACAACTGCCGGCGAAGGCGGGAAAGGAGGGTCTGCCAGGAAAGGAGATCCTCGTCGGCCCATAAGGCTTCCTGTAAAAGGGTGCTGACTTTCTGTAAAAAAGACCGGTTATCGGCGGGAATCCCCTGCTCTTCCAAGACGACCAGCAACTGCGCCAGTTCCTCTTTTAGCTCTTTCTTCCCTCCCTGGGAAGCGGCAGTGCTCCCCAGGAGTCCGGCGGCCGCCTCCGGGTTGCTCCCTTCTTTCCCCGGCGCAACCGTTGTGGCGCAACCCTTGTTCCCGTTAGGATTTACCCCCTCCCCGGCGGTAATTACCGCTTCGGAGAAACAACCGCATGATTCCCGGAAAACCGGTTTTGTCGGTACGACAATCTTCGGCGGGACCTCCCGCCCGTCCAAGAGCGCAAGAAGCGTCTCCACCGCCAACCAGCCCTGCTCGTATAAGGGCTGGTTGACCGTGGTCAGAGTCGGTGAAGAATAAACCCCCTCTTCCAGGTCGTCAAAACCAACAACGGAGATCTCTTCGGGGACAGGGATCCCCCGTTCCCGCAGTTCTTTCAAAGCCCCCAAGGCCATGTTGTCATTGGCCGCAACAATCACATCGATCTCTTCCACGGCATTCTCCGCCAAAAGCCTGCGGACGGCGGCCTCCCCGCCTTCCAGGGTGAAATCCCCCGCCACCACCAGGCCGGGGTTAAAAACCAGGCCGTGCTTTTCAAGGGTATCCCGGAAAGTGGCAAGCCGCTCCATGGAATCCTGGTTGTCTTCGGGGCCGCTGATAAAAGCGAACTTCTTGTATTCGTGTTTTTTGATCAGGTGTTCCAAGAGTTCTTGCAAGCCGCTGGCATTATCCGCCATAATGGTTGGGATCCCCTCCAGTTCCATGGTCACGCTGACAAGGGGGAGATCACCGAACTTCCGGCAAAACTCCGCCACCTGTTCCCTGGTGGAAAAATGCCCGATAATGGCGGATAAAACCACCAGGCCGTCCACATTTTCCTCCCCGACATAGTCATAGATCATATTCCGCTGGGCTTCATAGTCGCGGTTGGAATTGATCGCCCCGCCTTCGAAGCAAAATATATCGACCCCTTTTTCCCGGGCGCAGGCAAAGGCGCCATGGATAATACTTGCATGGCATTGTGAATTGAACCAATCGGTCAGCACACCAATGCTCCGGCGTTTTTCAGGAAAACGTTTCTCCCGGTCCATGCATAAACCTCTCTTAAACAATTTTTAGGTATTTATAACAACCCTGTTCAAAATATTGTCTCAGTTTTAGCCTTCGCTAACCGACTCCCAGAAGCCTCCCCAGGGAACCAGCTTCTTACTTCAGCCCGGAGTTTTTCTTCTGTAGTTTTCCCAGTAACTCCCGGACCCTCGCCTCCTGTTTTTCTGTTTCTTCCCGGTCAAGTTCAAAGCGGACTTTAAGCCAACTGCCTTCTCCCGCCTCTTGCGGGAGGAACTCCCTGGCCACGGTCAACTCAATCTCCTCATCCCCGAGCAAGACCACGGCGTAACCATTTTCAAACCGGTCGACAACGGCTTTCACCGTATCCCCTCCCCAGTTCTTGCCCTTATCTACATGTTCACGTCAGCATGCACCTGCACGGGGCCGCGGTCGCATATGCGGGAAACCAGCCCTAAGCCACCGCGTGTTTTTTATATTGCAATCCTATTATAGCATAACCGGAGGGGTAAGCATACCCGGCGGATTTGGTGCCGCTTTTCCTAACTGCAGTCTACAGGCGTACAGTGGCAAGCATCTTCTTTGTAACAAAAAAAGGAATCTTTCATAAAAAAATAGTGACGCTCGTCATGATGAACATCACTATTTTCAGATCGGGAGCAACCGGTTTGATGTCACGAAGACACTTCGCAACCTTTTTTCCTTAATTCATTGATGATCTCCCTGGCAGTGTCATCAAGGGGATTGTCATCAATGACTAGGCGCGACAAATTCGGCAAATCCAGTAATACGCTTATGTCGCTGATCTGGTTGGAGCTAAGATCGAGATACCACAGATTAGTCAAATCCGCCAGTGCGTCTATTTTACTGATTTGGTTGGAATGAAGATTAAGGTATGAGAGATTCTTCAAATCCTTCAATACGCTTATGTCGCTGAGTCCGTTTAAACGAAGACTAAGATGCGACAAATTTTCCAAATTTGATAGCACTTCGAGATCGCTGTCTTCGATATTTGTGGAATCAAGATGGAGAGATGATAAAAGTGTCAACTCCGACAGCACGCTTATGTCATCGATCGGGTTGGAATCCAGACCGAGGGAGCGTAAATTCCTTAGATTTGAGAGCACACTTATGTTGCTAATATTATTGAAATTAATACGGAGAATAGACAAATTTGTCAAACTCGACAGCTTGCTTATATCGCTGATCT